>JAUZJE010000013.1:0-13224 GCA_032886695.1 'Waltheria sp.' little leaf phytoplasma | reverse complement strand
AAACATTAGACACTTTTTCAGTGTAATAAAATTATTTGTTAATTGGAAAAGATATGAAATTATCTATTTAATTTTTTAGTTTTAAAGAGTGATTTTGAAATAAAAAATGTCTCAAAAAACGGAACAGTGCATGGCAACGGATCCAAAATTTCCAGAAACTAGTAGCAGACAATCTGTTAATCAGAACTTTACCATTGAAGAAAACATAATTAATTTAAAACAGAAAATTTATGATAATGCAACCAAAATAACAAACATAGATAAAGAATTACAAGGAAGTATCACTGATAATCAAAAAGAAAATCTCTTAAAATTAAAAACGGAACACCTAACTCTTTCCAATTTAATATAAATACTTAAATTTTTATCTTTTATCATTTTTTATATTACCTAAATAAGTAATAACATATATAAAAAGTTCAAATATACTACAAAATACTTCCATACTAGAAAGCCATAAAAAATTAACTAAAATCCATTCACATTCTTTGGCAAGCACTTTATTTTTAGCAAAGTTATCTAATTGATGTAAAACATAAACCCATCTTAAAATACCTATGATAAAAGTTATTAAGGATAAAAATATAAGGATAATAAGAAAAAAGAAGTTAGAAAAATAATTATGATAGCAGTATAAAGAAAAACAAATAATTTCACCAATAAAACTAATAAGAAAAAATATTTTTAAAACTTTAATGAAACCAGGATAAACTTTAATTTTATTTATTTTATATAAAACAGTAATAAAAACTAAAATTAAAATAGTAATTAACAAAGATATTAAAGGAACTAAAGGAATTAAATTTTGAATAAAAGGGGAAAAGTCCAAATATTGTTTCCAATAAAAGCGGTAAAAGCAAAATAAAGCAGCATACAAAAAACCTACTAATATAACCATCAAATGAAGAGCTATCGGCAAAAAACAATTCCAATAATAAAGACTTAATTTATAAAAACAACATATCAAAATAATGATTAATTTAAAGCCAATTAAAAATAAAATCAATTCCTTTATATTTGTTATTTTGGTTTGTAAAAAAGAATATAATGTACTGTGATAGTGGCTTAATAACTGATAAATAATTAATCCTGATAGTAAACAAAATAAATTAAGGATAAAAAATTTTATAAAAACCATCTTATAAGAAGAAACTATTTTATCAGTTTTATTAGAAACACGTTTTTGCATTAATTTATTTATTTTTTGATTTTTATGATTATGAGATTTTTTTAACAATTTATTAAAATACTCAGGATTATCAAAAATGAAATCTAAGAACTTCATATTTATCAATCCTCCTTATAATTTTAGTTTATTCTTTTACCACAATAAAGATTTAAATATTGAGGACCGAACCCGTGTTTAGGTTGTAAAATATTAATTAAAACATGCGAAGAATTAGAAATTTCACTTTTTTGGACTAACCTATAAGATCTTTTGTTATTATCTAAAAATAATTCATAAACTTCTATAACATCTTCGGAAGGAAAATGAACTGAAAATCCAATTGTTTTTTTATAATAATTATTTGTTATATCAAAAATAATTTTTTTATTTATATACGCATAAGATTCGTATTTTCTTTCTGCTGCCTCAGCTGCTTCAAAAACCTCAGGAAAAAATACTTTTCCCCAAAAACTACCTACTGCTTTTTTAGTACTTTTTTTCAAAGCTGTTTTAGCAATAGCATGTCCTACTTTTTGATTAATCTTTTTCTTAATATATTCTTTAATTCTTTTTTTAACTATTTCTGTTTTTATAGAATGTGGCAATGTTTTAACAATATCTTTACCAAATTTCTCCATTTGTTGAGGGGTTACTTCGAAATTGTTATCTATTATTCCTTCAAAAAAATCTTTAGCTATTTCTAAAAGGGTAGAATCTGTAGGACAATCACAAAAAGTAAGTTCTACTTGTTTAATTTCGTCTAATTGTGAAAGATCAAAAAAGAAAAAACCTTGTTCTACATTTGAATTCAAATGATAATCTAGCACATCGTTAAACATAGCAATTTTAGAACTTGGCAAAAATTCATCTTTAACATCAAACCCAAGGCTAACTACTTTTTTAAAACCAGGAATTGGGACAAAATTACTTGCTATTAAAGCAGTATTTTTTATTAAATAATTTGCATTTACAAATTCTTTATACGAATGACAAGGAATGGGTTTGATTCCTGAAAGACCATAAAAAACTCTAGCATTATCTGAAAAAGTATGCCCATCAGAATGAAGCCAATCAAGTACATTATGTTTTTGAGAATAATCTGGTTCATAATCATCAGGATTAAAAGCCATAACTTTAGAACTTGTAAATGAATAAAATAATATTAAAAATAAAAAACTAAATAATTGTAATTTCTTAAAATAAAGTTTTTTTAATAACAACAATATAACCTCTTTTTAAATTTTATTTTATTATGTATTTTATATTTAGCATAATTAAAATATTAATTAAAAAAGATTGATTACTTTGATATAAATCAACACCATTTTATTGAATTTATAAAATTATATAAATCAATCAAATAATTTATCTAGTTCACAACACATAATATAATCGTCCATAATTTCTTTATACATTATTGTGATGAATTATTTTTATTATATCATGTTTATAGTGTATTTATATAAATATTTAATAATATAAAATATGTAATTTTAGTGCCAAAAGTTATTTTTCTTTAAATAACAATGCAAAGCATGTTAAAATTTTAAAAACAGAAAGAAAAATTTGAAAAAAACTAACCAAACAAAAGACATATAAAATGGTTTAAATTTGATATGGATAGATTGTCTGCGTTTCGAGAGTTTTATTACTCTCTATTACAGACAGCCCCCATCCAAACCGGACAAGCAAGTTTCCAAGCATACAGCTTCCCCATTTATAATCCTCTTTCGAGAACCTTTTATATATTTATATTGCTATATATTTGGCTGTTATTCAGAGGTTTTATAACTTCTGAATCCTATTCAGTAAGTTCGAAAGTTTAAAAGAAGATTTTAACTCTTCTTTAGTTGATTGCATTTCCATCAATCTCCTTTCTCCCGAACTGAATAACCATTACAAATCTGACTCTTTCGCCCTAGAGAGACCGTTAACCTCCATCGTGGGTGGGCGATTGTCATTGTTCTTCCAAACCATGTTTTACTCCACCGACTACTAAAAGTCTCTTTTTCCTTGCACCGATGGTCTTATTATTATTCCATCTTTTAACCGCTTAGGCGGTGATGTTTAGGAATCTGAAATTTCCGTCATAAATCTACCTGATCGGGTTAGGTTCGCTTTCGGGGGTTCTGGAGGGACACTGCTGTCTTTTTCTCCATGTAAGTTCTTTAGATGCTTTTACTCATCTAAGTACCTTCCACGAGACTCCGAGGTTACCGCTCGGGTGGTTGATTAGGGATAATTCATAAGGTCAGCGACTTTAACTTTATGAAATCCTTGGACATCCAGTTTCATTAACTTTCTGGGAGGTTCCAAAATTACGATATTTTCCGCGATTAGGGCGTTTCAGCCTTCTCCCTACCTATCGTTCGTCTGGCGGTCTCATCTTGGGTAGTTAATTCCCCTCAATCCGCTTTAACAATCTGCTGTAACTCATTATTCTTTCGTCAAATGAGCCGATTGTTTGACGTCTCAACATTATCCTAGTTGAGGCAATTGGTTAATTTGCTTTATTTATGCGTGTATTTCCGCCCTTCTTCGGTTTTAGCTTTTTTTAAAAATACTTTTTTGATCATTTTTCTCCCTTCCATATTTCGGGGGAGGGTTATCTTTTTTTTAAAAAACAAAAAAAGACCATTTTAAAATTGGTCTTGATTATTAATTCTTTGCTTTATTTTTTATTCCATGTTACCAATGTAACCTCTTCATTTAGTTGTGTAGTGAATGGGGGGGCAGTGCGCATTGATACTTTTTACATAATAACCCCATTCTTTTAATAATTAATTGATCATGATGTTGACGTTTTGTTTGAGCTTTTTGAGTTTTTCACCAATAATAATAAAGATGCCTTTTAATTTTTAAAAGGTTTAAAATTTTGGTAATTGTTAAAGTTTTTCGGTAAATTTTGACTAAAGGTAACATTATTTTTGATAAATCGGGGGCGTTAATAAAGAATTACTGTTTGTAATAATTCAATTTGTTGATTAACTAACATGCTTGTGTTTTACCTTTCTGAATATAAAACTATTCTAGCAGTTAATTGGTTAAGTAATTAAATAAGATTAATTTTTTTTCATTTTGTTAACAGGTTTTTTCACTTTTTTGGTTAACTAAATATTAAATAGATGCCACATGATGATTTGGTTTTTGAGTAGTTAAATAACGATAAAACGCACTACTATTTCTTGTTTTAATTAAGTTATAGTTTCACAGTGAAAAGATAGAATTTAATTGACATAATAAACGATAATAATCGGAATAAACGTAAACAAAGTAATGATTAAATAGATAAGTTTTTTTGTTAAAGATGAAAAGATTTTTTTAATTAACATAATTTTTGGTTTCCTTTTTAAAATTTTGGATATCCAATAAAAAAGACCCCTGAGAAAGGGTCTTGGAGTTGTGATTAAAAATTAATTAAATTCATTTAATTTATATTATCATTCTTTTTAGAACATTCTGGTTTATCAATTGAATGCGTATTATAATTACTTTTATTTAAATTAATACATTGAATTTCATCAGATGATGAATCATCTTTATCATTTTCTGTTATAGAAATTATATTTTGTCGAGAACTTTCGGGTTGATTATCATCATTTATTAATAATTGATTATTATTTCTTTTATTGTATTTATTGATTTCTGTTGTAATGCATTTTTGTTTACGCAAAAGTTCTTCTTTTTTATCGTTACACAGGGTTAAATTTGTTAATTCATTTTGTATTATGAATTCTTCTTTTAGATACAAAACATATTCTTGATCATTAGAAATTTCATTATTATTATTACTATTTTTATTACCCATGGCCATAATCGGATTGTTATGAAATATTAATAATAGTTCTAAAAAAATAAATAAACAAATACTTAGATTTTGTAATTTAAACATTAATGAAATCTCCTTTAATTTTTATTCCTTGAATTTTAATATATTGGTAGCCGGTATCATTTTGTTACCAGTCCGAGTTGGTTTTTTTATTATTTTCAGCTTCTTTTACTTTATCGTTATTATGTTTATCTTTAAAGAGAGATAAAGTTTGACGGACAGGGTTGAAGTGCAGGCGGAAATCAGTTAATTCGAAATCAGCATCATCAACACGGTCGCGACCAAGATAGTAGTCTTGGTCTTCAGTCAAGAAGTGTTTAGGACCTTGGTATTCTAGGATTAAGCAATTACCTCCTGGGCCTTCGTGTTGTTGTTTTTTGAAATTAACAAAATTAACATAATAATGTAAATAGCTGTCATGTTTCATATCAAAAGAAACGATTTTAAAACTGTCTAAAAAGTGATACGGTAATAAGTTTTACCATTTTCGTTCTAACGGTCGAATGTACTTGCTATACAAAAAGTGATACTGTCTGTAAAACAATAAATACAAAGAATTAAACTATCAATTGGCTCAAGATCCTATTTTTTAACTAAAAACAAAATTTGAATTTATTAAACTTAATATCATTATGATAACACACTTTTAAATAATATCCATTTTTTTTAATTTTTTTTATTAATTTAAAAGCAAATAAATGATAAACTTTATTTTATCAAAGTATAAGTATAAAGTAATACGGATAGATTAATTGCGTTTTATACAACGATTTGTCTTTGTTGTTTTATTTACAATCAGCCCCCGTCCAAACCGGACAAGCAATTTTCCCAGCATCCGGCTTTCCATAATTTACTCTCTTTCGAGAACTAATGTCTCCTCACGGTTGATTAGCTATTTATTCTTATTGTTCTTATTTTTTCTGATATCATGTATTTGTTGATTGGTTATCTGGCGATGACAATCTTTACACAATACTTTATTCATGATCCTTTGGCGATGTGTATTGCGAATTGTCCCAATATGATGAATTTGAAGTTGGGTTGTTTTGTCACAATTCTCACAACGTTCCGCTTTTAGGCGGTCAGTTAGATGGGTGCGACCTTGGAATATATATTTGTTAATGGTAATGTCCGGGTTTCCCTTGTAATTACGCATTTTTTTTATTCTGTCCCAAGAGTAAACATCCCATGGTTCGTACTGGGTTTTTTCCTTTATTAAGCCCCCAAGTTGAACCAACTTTATATTTCTTTCGAACTCTGGCAATTGACGTTTTCCGTTTCCTTGCCAGTGTTTTCAAACAGCTATATTCAGCTAGATAATTCAAATAGATTAAAACATCGAGATTATTAGCTAAACAAAAGTATTGGATCCTCTAACAATTGTTTGATAGGTCCGGATTATTTCTAATTCGTCTCTATCCACTAATGTTTCGTCGTGTTTCACTTTTCCCTTTTTTAACCAATTATATTCATGCCCATATTCTTTGGCTTTCGCTTGAGGAATTCGGACTAGAACTTTGCCATTTAAGGAATTCTTGATAGTTTTCCTTTCCCGGGTTTTATTGGTCGGGTTAACCTTTATCATGTAGGATAGAAACCTCGTTCCTTTGTTAGCTTTCACAATTTTGGACTTATCCTTACTAACAGTAAGGTTCAGATCTTGCGTGAGCCATTGCGTTACTTGGTTTTTGATTCTTTCAGCTCGGTCATATTCTCCCTTAACGCCAATAATAAAATCATCAGCATAACGGATATATTCAACTCTTGGTTTTAGATTTAGATTGATAAAACTGTCCAACCCTAGTTTATGGTGCTGGCTTTTACGCCATGCTTTCTTATATTCTGGGTTCATTTTCCAAATTGGTTTTCCTTCTTTAATCAGTTTCTCCATTTTCAGATCGATGTAATGTAAGTATACATTCGCCAATAAAGGGGAAATAATTCCTCCTTGTGGAGTTCCTGACAAGGATTCGTATTTGATACCATCCTTCATGAAGCCGGCTTTCAGCCATTTGTTAATGGTAGATAGCGTTTTATTCTTTTTGATGAACTGGTTTAAGTTCTTATCAGAATCTCATGGTTGATGGTATCAAAGTAGCCTTTTAATTCAATTTTGACCAGGTAATCAATACCTTTAAATCTTTGTTGGACGCGTTTAATAGCGTCATGACAAGATTTTTTGGTTCTAAATCCCAAACTCCATTCTGAGAAAATATTTTCAAGATAGGGAGTTAAGAGTTGTTCGAGACATTTTTGTATCAATCTATCCTTGATAGTTGGTAAACCCAGAGGTCTGGTTCCATTATTATCATTGGGAATGAGAATTCTTTTTACTGGTTTTGGATGATAACCATTGTTAACATATTCCTGATGGTATCTCTCTAATCTTTCCAGATTAATCCCGTCAATGGTTTCATTATCGATGCCTGGTGTACCTGCACTTTTGTTGGTGGCGATTTTGTTAAATGCCATTAATGTGTTGTAAAAGTTATTCATTCCTTGTTGAAGTTCTCTTTTTAAAGAGTAACCGTTTGAAGAACAATATTGAATTTTATTCAATGTTCGCAAAAGTTTAGTTTCTGATGAAACCGTTGTTGACATAGTTATCAACTTCTTTCTCGATACCATTGAATAAATAATAAATTACTTTCTTCTTTCGCCCTATAAGAGTGATTAACTCTCTTCTGGGTAAGACGATTAACTAAATTATTCCACATTTAGGTTTACCCTTACGACTACTAAGAAGATTCTTTATCCTTGACGATCAGGACTTTTATTTCCTGATTGGTAAATTTAATTACCTAGTTTTAGGATTCTCCAAGTTACCCTAAATTTCTACCTTAATTCTTTAGGGGAAGTATCCTCATTTTTTTGAGAGGTTGATTCCAGGTTTCTTATTTGATAAACTACTTAATACTTCAGTTTTATATTAGTAGACTCTGGACTGTCCGCTTTAGCAACTTCCGATACAGGTTCAGAAATTACATCAATTTACCTTCTTAGGCCATTTCAGGCTTCTCCATGGAATTATTCGGTGGCGGGGTCATCTTGATTAATTTGCTTTGGTCTTAACCCGCTTTTATGGTCTGCTTTAATCTAACCTACTTTCGTTTGTTAGACCGACCATCTCCTTTCAGGGTTTATCAGCCCTGACTATTGGTTAAATAACAGGAAATTTAGGCATCTTTGGCGTCCTATTAAATTCTGTCATATTCTACTCCTAAGGAATAAAAAAAGACCATTTAAAATTGGTCTTGATTATTTAATTCTTTCTTTATTTTTTTATTCCATGTTACCACTGTAACCTCTTCATTTAGTTGTGTAGTGAATGGGGGGGCAGTGCGTCTTTGTAAAATGAACTGTTCTAATTACCCTTAAATAACTATTTAAGCAGATAATAATTATTTTTTTTGTAATTTGTTTTAATAATTTCTTTTGAATTATTTATTGTTACTTTTCAAGAATTATTTTTATCTTCTTGCAATATTTTTTAAATTTTTAGCATTAAATTTAAAACTAATATAAATTAAATTTTATTTATTCATATTATTGAAAAAAAATATATAAAAACATAATTTTTTTCGATGAATTATTTAATATTATAATAATTTTTATTTCAAAGATTATTATCAGAATTTTCAATTAATTTATTGTTTATTCATTAAAAAAAATTAAACTTTCTTTGATTTAAATTTTTCTATAGTATTTAAAAGAAACTTTTACTTGAAATTTAACAAAATTCTTTATTTATTAATAATTAGTAAACTCTTAAACGCTTAGTATGAATACTATATTTTTTCAATATCATTCAAACATTTTTTTATAAAGCAAACTAAAAATTCCCGAATAAGTGTTTTGTTTTTGTTCAAGTGATTTTTTTATAACTTGATATTTATTTTTTTCTTCTTTAATTTTTTTTATTTCTATTTTCAATAAATTTAATTGTTTTTTTAGTTCTTCGATTTTTTGATTTTTATTAATATTTTCTTGATTTTTAATATCTAATTGTATTTGAATATTTTGAATTTTTTTTCTTAAATAAGTTATTTCAATTTCAGTTACTTTTTTATTGTTTAACAATTCTTGTATTTTTGATTCAAGATTATTTTCTAAGAATTTTAATTCTTTGATTTTTTGATTTTTATTACTATTTTCTTGATCTTTAATATCTAATTGTGTTTGAATATTTTGAATTTCTTTTCTTAAATTAGTTATTTCAGTTTCAGTTACTTTTTGATTATTTAACAACTCTTGTGTTTTAGAGTTAAGATTATTTTCTAAAAATTTTTTTTCTACTTGAAGTTGCGATATTTCCGATTGTTTAACTAAAAATTTATATTTAAAATCTTTTTTTTCTTCTTTTAATAAATCTATTTTTTTATCCATTTCTGCTATTATCTTTTTTTGAAATTCAATTTCGAATCGATTAAATATTATTTGTTTTATATTTTTTATATCTTTTTTAACTTCATTTTTAATACCTAATTCTTTTAACCAAAAAATATACATATTAGAAGCTCCGTTACTCATATTTTTCAATTCTTCTAGAGAAAAAGCAAAATCTTTTTTTTCTCTAATTCCTTTGTCGAATACAACACACATTAATTTATAATTAGTAAAATTGAACTCTATTAAAGGTGGGTTTTGAATTATCCAACTAAGATCATATCTAATATTTTCTCCATTATAACAAGGATATTCTAAAACCAAAGAACTAAAACATTCATAACAATTAAAAAGTATTAAATAATTTGATATATCTTCTTCTTTTTCTAAAAAAATATTAAAAATTTTCATATTATCATTGTTATGTGTCATAATTTTATTATTTGAAACAGCTATTAAAGAATTCATCTTTATGTTTGTAATCAACAACAAGAATAAAATTAATAAATTCATATTAATTTTTTTAATTATTTTTTTTAATTTAACCATTTTAAGGCTCCTTTTTTATTTCTTTAACTTGTTGATTAGATAATAAAGAAATTAAAATTAGGATAAAATAAATGTTTTTTAAAATTGGATTTATTTTAATTTTTTATTTCTCTTTTTTAAGTAAAAATGTAAATTTTAATAAATCTTAAACGATTTTAATTATTTTAAATCATGAAAAAATTATTTATAATTTATAAATATATTATATTAAAAATATTTGATTATAAACGAATTGTTGAAAAATTTTCTTAAATTCAAATAATAAATTATTAATATTTATTTAATAAAAACAATAATAATTATCATTTTTTTAAAAAATAATTATAACAAAAATTTTATTTCTAATTTTAAAAATAAAAATAATTATTAAAATCGCAAACTTATTAATATTTTTATGATTATTTTTTAAAAGATATTTAATTCAAATTTATTAATTTAATAATAATATTTATGAAAAATTTTCTTAAATTTAATTAACTTGTAAAATTATCATTTTTATTTATTTTTGCATAATTCAAATAATTTCAAATAATTAATAATTTTCTAAAAATAAATATTTTTTAACTCAAATATAAAATTTTTATTAAATTTTAGAAAAATTATTATTAATTCTTCGAAAAATTTGGAAAAATAAACCAAAATTTAAATATAACGAATAGCATAATAAATCAAATTCCATATAATTTCGAACTTAACTACTGAACTAAATATTCTTAAATTATAAAATATTAATAAAAATAAATAAAATACAAAATTCCGAAAATTATGATTTTTGCTATTTAATGTCTAAAATGATTTCTATAAATAATCGAAATATTTTTCAAATCCAAATATATTTAACTTGTTTCATAAAATATTTTTAATTTTAATATCTCAAATACTAAATTAGTATCAATAAAAATTAATAAAAAAATAACATTAAAAAAATTATATATCTTTCAAAAGATTTTAATATATTAATTTTATAAAAAAATAGAAATTTTTTTCACTAAAAAATTAAGATGATAATTTTGTAATTATATTTAATGCAAGAAAATAAACAAATAATTTTTCCAAAAATATTTCTAGTTATTATAATTTAATTTTTTTAATTTTTTTTATTAATATATTATAATGATTTCAAAAATATCCATATTTTTCGATTCTAAATTTTTTAGGTATTTAGAAATAAAATTATTAAAATTTTATCTTTTTTTACTTTTTATTTTTAAATATATTCTTTTTATTGAATTAATTATTATTATAAAATCATTCAAAAATTATGGATTTAGTGCAACTGATGACTTTTATCTCGTAATATAAATCGTTAAGATTTTAAAAAAATTCATCTTAAAAAATTCATTTATTAAAAATATTTGAATATATAAATAATCTTAAAATTATTATTATTGTCTGTTTTTCGTTTTTTTGAAATAAAATTCAAATTAACTTGTTTCCGTCCAATTTTAAAAAAACCTTAACAATAAATTTTTTTAACATATATATTTTGAAAATTCAAATTAATCTATTAATTTATCCAAATGGTTTTTTTATGTAATATGAATATAAATTTGAAAATATATTTTAAAAAATTTAAGGATATTTTTTTATTTTGGGAATTTTAAGTAACAAAAAATTTTAATAATACAAAAAATCAAAAAATAAGATGCAATATGGAATAATAATTAATTATAAGGAAAGAATAATTTATTTTGGATAATTTACAAAGTCTTTTGGTTATTCCTTTTGTTATAACGGTTTCGGTGCTTGCTTCAATTTTGATTTATAATTGCGGTATTTTTTATCACAATCAACAAGCGAAGTAATATGAAGAAACTGAAATTGATATAATATATCTGAAGAAAAAGCAAAAGCTTTAAATCAAGCTCAAATTGATACTTTGAATTTTACAGTTGCTGAATTAAATAGGAAAAATTCTGATTTGAATTCTCAGGTTTTTGATCTTAACCAACGTTTGACTAAGGCAGAGACTGATTTAGCTAACGCTCAATCTAAAATTCCTTCTGTTGATTATGTTTCTAAAAGTTCTTATGATTTGTTACAGCAACAAAATCAACAATTAACTAATGATAAAAGTTCTTTAAATAAGGACATTTCAGATTTAAAACAGAAAATTTCTGATTTAAACCAGCAATTATCTAATTGTGGTAGTTCTGCGGAATTGGAACAATTACGTTCTGATAAAGCTACTTTAACGAGCCGAGTTGAACGTTTAGAACGCGAATGTACTGACGATTTGAATTAATTACAACAAGCTCGTACAGATGAAAAGTAAAGCTTTACAAAAACAAGTTGACAAATTGACAGAAGCTGATAAGAAATTTACTGCTGGTCTTTATCAAGTTACTACTGAAGATGGTAGTCTTGAATACTTTAATTTAATTACTCATCGTTTGGTGAAACATGTTAAATTAGATGATACAGTTGAAGAATTTTATGAAGATAATGGTAAACGTCAAACCGTTTTATCAAACTCGTTTTGATTATTATCATGATGGCCGTTTAATTAAAAAGACTTTGCGTGATGGTGTTTGTGAAATTTATAATCCCGATACTAGTCGTTTAAAAGAACGTTCTAATATCGATGGTAGTTATGAATATTTTGATTTGAATGGTATGTTATGAATATTTTGATTTGAATGGTATGAAATATTCCGAATTAACACCTGATAAAAAAGTAAGTGGTTTACTACTAATCTTTATAACTTGCCACAATTAAAAGGAATGGGAACTACTGCTACGCAGTTGCGTAATAGTTGTTTTAGTGTTTATCGTTTAAAACAAGTTGGCTATACTTTGTTAGATGTTATTGTGGCTGATTATGATACTGAAGATATTAGAGTTCAATTTATGAGTATTAATGATCTTTATTTTGATTATTTCAAAAATAATCTTTTTTCTGATAAAGTAATTCCTGATGATTTTAGAAAACTGTTTCATTGTGTTTATGATGTTTAACAATGACGCCAATTAATTGAATACTGGCGTAGTCAAGATAAATTGCGTGGTTTTTATGATTTAGTTTGTGCGGATGTTTCTTATGGTAAACAAAAAACATGCTCTTGGTTCCATTGTTAAAAATGTTTCTTATTAAAATGCCTTTAAGAAAATTTTATTGAAAATGTATTTCTTTGGTTTTACTATGAGTGAAATTTTTGAAAACTCCCAAAGATATTATATTTCTCAAGATGATTATTATGATCCTGGTTATTTGAGTTTGTATTTCCGTCTTAATGCTTTCAATATTCATGCCTTCCATGTTATTCATAGTGGTTATCAATGTCGTGGATTA
>JAUZJE010000012.1:0-14531 GCA_032886695.1 'Waltheria sp.' little leaf phytoplasma | reverse complement strand
TTTCTTTAATTGTTTGAGAAAGTTTAAAAGTAACCACGGTTCGGGCAGGGATTTTGATTTTTTTCCCTGTTTTGGGATTTCTACCGAAATAGGATTTTTTCGATTTTAAAACAAATTTCCCAATTTGAGATGATAAAACAACTTCTGCATTGGTGGTAATCGCGGCGATTAACACCTCTTCAAAAGCGTGGTAAAATGATTCTGCAGCGGTAATGATAGTTTTATTGGCTACAGCGATTTTTTTGATTAATTCTTTTTTTGGTCATTTGATGTCTCCTTTTTGTTGATGGTTTTTTTAAATTACTGCGGTCTTGGAAATAAGTCCCGCGATAAATCTCAGTAAAAGCGTCACTCATATTAGAGTTTCTCCTTTAATTTTGATAATTGGTGGGGTTTAGCATAAAATTGATACAAATCCGCATCTGAAATAATGTTACAACTCCAATCGGCGTCTAAAAAATTAATTTTCCAAGGGTCTTCGTGGTGGGTTTTGTCCACCAATTGACTAGCCGTATAAGCACCATAGTGGTTGACTATTTTGTCAATTAATTGTTTGTGGGCAGGTCGCAACTTACGCGCTTGTCCTTCAGCAATTGCTTGGGTAAGGATTGGGTAGTTGCGCTGATGTTGTAATTTTAAATATAAATTAGGAAAAACAGGACCATATGCCCATGCTTCTAAAATATTTTGGAAGAGAGGTAAACCGTTATTTTCAATTAAATGTTGGACGTAAACATAAAAAATGATTTTTTGTAATTTCATTGGGGTAAGTTCATATTTTTGATGAAAATTATCGATAATATAATTGGTAACATCAAAAATGTTAATGGGATTTTTCATGGTTTGTTGCTCCTTTAATTTGCTGATTGATTTTAGTTTCTTACCAATAAGTTATGGTTTTAAAAAGGTAAATTATCTTGGGGTTTATAGTCAGAAGGTTTATTATCCAAAAAGATGACATTTTGCAGAATAACTTTCGTGTTAGTTTTAGTTTGGCCTTCAGAATTGGTGTATTTTTGAATGGATAAACTCCCTTCGATATACACTTTAGAACCTTTATGTAAATATTGACTCATATTTTCGGCGAGTTTCCGAAAAGCGACACACGGAATAAATTGCACTTTATCTTTAGTGTTAATCGCTAAGTTAAAATCAATTTTAGGGATGGGTTCATGATTGGAATTAAGATATTGTTTTTCTAAATCATGGCTCAAACGGCCGATTAATTGGATTTTATTTAACATTTTTTTCCTCTTTTTGATATAATTTTTTTAATTTTTGTATGGCTTGTGCTTTCATATCTTCGACTTGTTTTAAAGATAAGTTTAGTTGTTCAGCAATTTCTATGTTGGTATAACAACTTTGGTAATCTTCGTTAATATTTCCCAAAGGAACCCCAAAACTAAAATGGATAATTTGAAATTCCTTTGTACTTAATATCGTTTTCATTTTTTTTAAAAAAAGTTCATGATAAACTTGGATTAACCATAATTGATGCGGATTTAAAGAAGGTGGCACCAAAGGATAATTATAATTATCTACCAAACTAACTAAAGTAATCGCTTTAGTCATTTTCCGAATTACTTCGGAAATCGCTTTTTTAATATGTGGTTTCGCATAAGCTAAAAAATCATAACCTAAATCTTGGTAACGATTGAGAGCTTTGTTTAAACCACTGATTCCTTCTTGTTCTAAATCTGCTCGGGTTAAACAACGTGGATAATATTTAAATTGATAAACTATTTTTTTGACTACAGGTAAATGTAATATTATTAATTTTTCCCGTAACTTAAAATTACTTTTATCTTTTAAAAAAAGTAAAAATAATGTTTTTCGATTCACGAATTCCCTTTCTAAAAATATTTTTAGAAAAGCTGAAAATTAACTTTTTATTCTTTTTAAAAAATAAAAAGACCAACTGATAAGTTGATCTTAATGATTATTAATCAATTATTTAATTGTAATACTTTTGGGGTGCAGTGCAAGGTTCGCTTTCGGGGGTTCTGGAGGGGCACTGCTGTCTTTTCCCCCCCATGTCAGTTCCTTAGATGTTTTACTCATCTAAGTACCTTCCACGAGACTCCGAAGTGACCGCTTGGGCGGTTGCTTTTGGGATAATTCATGAAGTTGTAAAACTTAACTTTGTGAAACACTCTGACACCCAGTTTCATTAACTTTCTGGGAGGTTCCATCATTACGATATTTTTCGCGATTAGGGCGTTTCAGCCTTTTCCATATCTATCATTCGTCTGGCGGTCTCATTTTGGGTAGTTACTTCCCCTCAAATCCGCTTTAACAATCTGCTGTAACTCATTATTCTTTCGTCAAATGAGCCGATTGTTTGACGTCTCAACATTATCCTAGTTGAGGCAATTGGTTAGATTGCTTTATTTATGCGTTTATTTCCGCCCTTCTTCGGTTTTAGCTTTTTTTAAAAATACTTTTTTGATCATTTTTCTCCCTTCCATATTTTGGGGGAGGGTTATCTTTTTTTTAAAAAACAAAAAAAGACCATTTTAAAATTGGTCTTGATTATTAATTCTTTGCTTTATTACCACTGGAACCTCTTTATTTGATTATGTAGTGAATGGGGAGCAATGTTCTCATAAATTTTTTAAAATTATTATAAATAAAATATGTTATAATATCCGTAATCACCTATGTTGTTACTATAAATTTATTTAAATAATCAAAATATTATAGGGGGTATAAAAATATTTTGAAAAATAATAAAATTCAACAACTCAGGTTTTTTCCAGTTAGTATTATATTATCATTATTATTTTTATTTAATTATATTATCATTAATAGCAATAATATTTTATTAGCTCATCCGGAAAATGGTGAATCAGTTTTTAAATCTTCAAGTTCATCTCATAAAAATATTCTAAATCTTAACGAACAACAAAAATTAGAATTATTACAAAAAATTTCGGATAATAATAAATCTGATTTAAACGAAGAACCAGATCCGGATTTAGAAAAAAAAATTTGTTTTGATAGTTTAGACTATTTATCAAATATAAATGAAAATTTTTATGAAAATCCTTCAGATATTAAAGAAATTGATGATATAGCACAAGCACTTAAAAATATTATAGAATTAAAAATTAAAAAAAATCAATCCTCTTCAATAATACATCCTAATCTAAAAGATTCAAATTTGAATAATCAACTTTTATCTATTTGTTCACATTACATCTTCAAAGCTGCAGCTGAATTAATATTGATTTATAATTGGGAAATGCTTTGGAGATTTGTCGACCAAGCTCCGGGTATTGTAGCATTTAATATTGCATTTAATCAGCATTAAACCAAATAATGATTTAGTTAGTATATTATTGCTGAATTGAAATATTCTTATCAGTTAAGTAATCTCTCAGAATATAAAAAAACTTTAATCAAGTTAATATATATTCTGAGAGTTTTTTTAAATAATAATATCTGTTTAATTAATTCGAATTAAATCTAATATTTTTTATTATTTTTTAAAGCTACAATTTCATTAAAGTTTCTTATTTGGTTTTTTTGATATTCTAAATTAAAAAAACCATGTCTAATGAACTGGAATTTTTCTAAATTATTTTTACAATCTAAATTGCTTTCTATAAAACCTTTATATTGTTTCCAAGAGTTAAAATTAAATAAATGTTTTATTTCTTTAGACTTTTGATAATTTTCTTGATTATTATCTTTTAATAATAAATCATAATAAAAATTAAAAGTTGCTTCTGAAGATTTTTCTATAGTTAAAAAATGAATAGTACCGTTAGGTTTACGTTGGTTAAAACCGCTGCCACTTTTGGTCATTGGATCATAGGTAGCTAAAATTTCTGTAATTTCTCCAAAATTATTTGTTATTATTTTATATGCTTTAATAAAATAAAAATATAATAATCTAACTTCTCCATGCAAAAATAATCTTTTAAAATCCTGATTAGGTTTATTTATTTGAAAATCGCTATGTTCTATATATATTTGACGTGAAAAAAAAACTTTTCTTTTCATTTGTTCGCTATTTTTATAATAAGAAATTTCGCGAGATTCTATTTGATTTTCGGGATAATTAGTAATCGTTATTTTTAAAGGTTTTATAATAGCAATAATAGTTTTAGTTTTTGATTGTAAATCACTTCTTAAACAAGCATCTAACATGCTTTTATCAATATTACTATTTATTTTGGAAAGTCCTGCTTCTAGAATAAAATTCTTAATCGCCGAAGGCGTGAATCCGCGATTACGTAATCCTATTAAAGTAGGCATCCGTGGATCATCCCAACCTCGTACTAAATTATAATCTACTAAAGATTTAAGAATTCTTTTGCTCAAACATGTGCCAACAATATTTAATCTACCAAATTCAATTTGTTTCGGAACGTTAATCATTTCAGTTTCTTTGATAATCCAATTATAAAGCGGACGATGATCTTCAAATTCTAAAGAACACAAAGAATGAGTAATTTTTTCTATAGCATCAGCTAAAGGATGAGCGAAATCATAAGTTGGATAAATATAATGGTGTTGTTGTTTTAAAGTTTTAGTATTTAAAATTCTATATAAAACCGGATCACGTAAATTAAAATTAGGACTAGACATATCAATTTTCGCTCTCAACACTTTTTGACCTATTTTAAATTTACCTTGTGCCATTTGATAAAATAATTCTAAATTTTCTGAAATAGTACGCTCACGATAAGGAGAACATTGTTGAATTTCTCTTGTTTGTTTTAATTCTTCTGCATTTAAATCATCTACAAAAGCTTTATTTTTTTGGATTAATAAAATAGCTTTTTGATAAATTATTTCAAAATAATCCGAAGTAAACAAAATTTTATCTGGTTTATACCCTAACCAATGTACATCTTTTTCTATATTTTCGATATAAACAGCTTTTTCACGTATAGGGTTCGTATCATCATATCTTAAATAGGTTTTTCCTTGAAAATATTTAGCTAATTCAAAATTAATAATAATTGCCCGAGCATGACCTAAATGTAAAAAACCGTTCGGTTCTGGCGGAAAACGAGTAATAATTTCAGATATTTTATTTTGTTTTAAATCTTGTTCCATAATAGTTTTGATAAAATTAGATATTATCATAAAATATTTGTAATCCTCTTTTTTTTGCTTTGACAAAAATATAATAAATTTTTAAAAATTATTTCTCCAATATCTTTTAGAGAGCAAGATATATAATTTTAGTCACATATAAAGTATTTTTTATAACAAAATTAAAATATAAAAAAAATTATATTTTATAATTAATTTTTGGAAAAAATTATTATTTCCATATATAAAAATAAATTTCAATTTATATTTAAATTTTTTTTAAGATATTTTTAGTATACTAGAATAAAAGTTTTTTTTCAGGAGCAAATTAAAATGTTTATTAAATTAATTAAATTAATTAATCTCATTATTTTATTAACAATAATTTTTATTATTTTATTCATAATCCGAAACGAAATAAATATCCAAATTGAACAACAAAATGAAGAGATTTATGATAATTTTGCAGAAATGAGAGAAACTTGGCGAAAACTCGATCCAGATAAAAATACACAAAATAATCTTAATACAGCGCAAAATGAAAAATTAAATTAATAAATACAAAAAAAAAGAATCTTGAATTAAATTTCTAAAATACTTTTATAACTATTTAAGAGAATTCATTTTTTATGGCTAATTATTAAAAATTGTCATAAATTATGAATTCTCTTTTTTTTAAGATAATATTATTTAAAAGTAATTTTAAAAGATTTTCAGAATAACCATTTTTATAATATTTTTAAAGATATATAAGTATAAAATATCGCATAATTTTAAGAAAATTTGATATTTTTATTATAGTTTTTTAAATTATATAGATTTTTGATAACTTAACCATTCTAAAATATCTTTATAGACAAAGGTATAAAATGTATTATTTAATAAATTATGATTACCTTGAGAATATAATTTTAAATGTTTATTAGGACTTTTTATTAATTCAAATAACTCTTGACTGTGTTCAAAAGGAATAATTTTATCTTGTTGACCATGCAATAAAAAAAATAGGTTTTGGATAATTAAATTCATAATTAATTAAATATTCTTGAAATTGTGTAATCATTAAAAACATAGTATGATAAATAAAGCGAGTGGTAACAGTATTAATTTTATTAGTAATTTCTGCTTGTTGTAAAGTTAATCTTTGGGGCTCAGCATAATTATTCATTATAATAATTTTAGTATTTGAATTAATATTGTTAGATTCTAAAATTTCTTGAGTTTTATTCAAAATTTTGGAAGATGTAGCAATATTGATAACTCCATCTATATCCTGAAATTTATAAACATAACAATTATTAATTATACTACCTAGCGAATGACCTAATAAAAATATTTTTAAATTATTTTGTCTTTTTAAAAACGTTACAATGTTATGCAAATCATTTATAAAGATTTGGGAATCTTCAATATCTCCTGCTTTATCGCAATTTTGTATATTTTGACCATGATTTCTTAAATCATAATTTAAAGTATTAAAATTATTAGTATTTAAAAAATTAGTTAATCTTTCATATTCTTGAGAACTTTCTCCCATATCATGTGTAATAATAATATTTGCTTTAGCCATTCGAGGTTCAATAGCTTGTTTAAAATTATCCAAAAGTCTGACATTATTATATCCTAATAATTGAAAATTAGAAAAACTTAATATTTTAAAAATAAAAATGAAAAAAATATAATAATAAATAAAATCTTTATTAATAATAAATTATGCTGTTTGGAATTTTGATTATTAATTTTTTTTGAATTATACATTTTCAAATTATTTCTCCTATTGAATAATGAGTTTATAATGAACAAAAAGTTTTATAAAAAATCCAAAATTCTAATATTAAAATGTAATGACTTAAGATTAATAAAATGTCTTATAATTTACTAATCTAATTATATATCATAAATAATTTAATCGTTAATAATAAAAAATTATTAACAACAATATTATCTTTTTTTAACTTTTATTCTATAATGATAATTATTGCTATAATTATCATTATATGCAATAAAATAAATTTGAAGAATACAAGTCCATACCTCTCTCATCTTCCAAACCCCTAAATTCAATAAAAAAAAAGTTTCTCCTATTAAAATATTATGATTTAATATTTTATTAATATTAAAAATTTTAATTACTCCAGTATTTTTATTATATTCAACATTAGATTGCGGCTCAAAATAAAAATTTTCTCTTAATTGTTTTTCTATTGCAGCTTTAGAAGTTCCCGATAAATAAGAAAATTTACCAAACAAATGATAATAAAAGGTTTTATCTTTTATAGCATTAATTAAATTAAAAGAAATTGAAGGATTTTCTGTAGATGAATTATCAGACATATTTAAAAGCGGTATTTTTATAGATGTTTGCGTCATCGGGAAAAAAAATATGATAAAATAACTTAAAATTAGTAAGAACCAAATCAATAATATTACAACAAATATATTGTAATTGTTTTTTTTTTGCTCATATTGTCACCATTTCTTTTAACAAACAATATTGTTTATTATCTTTAATAGATTATTAATTTTAATTAATTTGGATTTTTTTATTTGTAATTTTTAATATTAATTTAATAGGGGGGGTTTTTTTAAATCTTCGCTAATTAGATCTAACCAATTAGGTATAGTTTCATCTAATAAATATTTAAGGGCATGGAAAAAACAATAACCATCTCCAGGTGTATCATTATATTCTTTGATATAAAAATGTATATTATTAAAATTTTTCATCTTCAATTTAAGAATAGAACTATCTATTATTTCGCATAAAGAATTGAAATCATATAAAAAAGTTTTTTGATCAGATGTTTTTATCTCGATACTTAATGATATTCGTTTATTTATTTTTTTAGATAAAAAATCAATAGTACTTTGTATCAAAAAAGGATATGCAGTATTTAATTTTTGATTGAAAATTTTTTCTATAATTTTTTCCATGTTTAATGGCGGTTTTTCACTTTTCAAAAATATCTGATAAGCATCTTTAAAAGTATTATCTTTTAAACCTAAAAAAAATTGTTCCAATCCTAAATAAGCTATTTTCGCAACTAATTGACGATTTTCAAGAGATGATTGATTATTATTTATCTCTGCATTTTTATAATCATAATAATACAATGTTTTTTGATTACGATTTGTAAAACAACAATAAATAAACCAAATCATAATTAAATGAAGTATAAATAAAAATGTATATAAAATAATTTTTAAATTAAATCGAATGTTAAACATTTTTTAATTATTTTTGCCTTTCGCTTTTTGATTTTAGAATTTTATATTCCAAAATAAAAAAGTTTTTTAAAATATTTTTAATTTAATTAAAAAAGATCAAATTATATTAAATATAATAATATTATAATTTATAATCTACAAGTAAATTTCATCACTACTATAAAATAAATAAATTAATTAAAAGTTTAATATTTATAAATTAATAAAATGATAAATCGAGATAATTTTATTTATAAAATTGTTTTTTAAATAAATATTTTTTAGAGGTATTATAATATATGTTTTTTAAAAATCGCAAAAAATTTTTTGATTGTATAACTAATAATTCTGTAGCTTTATTTTATTCTGACAATCCTCAATATAAAAGTGGAGATCAATTATTTCCTTTCGAAGTTAATAAAAATTTTTATTATTTAACAGGTATTAAACAACCTTACATTATTTTAGTTTTTATAAAAACACTATTAATCGAACAAAATTTTTTATTTATTCCTGATATTGATCCTATGAATAAATTATGGAACAATGAACAATTAAATAAAGAACAAATTGCCGATATTTCGAAAATTCCATTTACTAATATTTTTGAAATTAAAGAGTTTAATTTTTGGATTAATAAAAAATTTTCTGAATTAAAATTATTATCTCCCAAAATTTATTTTGATATTTCTAAGCATTATAAAGAATTAAAATATTCTTGGAGTTATGAACAATTATATAAATGTTTAAATTATTGGCCGCAGATCGAAATAGCCAATAGTTCTCAAATTTTATTAAAATTACGTCAAAACAAAAATAACGAAGAAATTGACTCTATTAAAAATGCTATCGATTTACACCATCGATCTTTAATGTATTTGTTTCAAAATTTAAATAAATGTCAATATGAATTTGAAATAGCAGCTAATTTTCATTATTATTTAGGCATTAATAAAGCTGAAAATGCTTTTGAAACTATTGTCGCTTCAGGCAAGAACGCTTTAATTTTGCATTATCATAAAAATCATTCTTATTTAAATGATAATGAATTATGTTTAATAGATGCAGGAGTCAAAATTAATGAATATTCTTCGGATATTACTCGTTGTTTTCCTATCAGAAATAAATTTACACCTATACAGTATCAAATTTATAATTTAGTATTAAACGTTAATAAAGAATTAATTAATTGGGTTAAACCTAAACATAGTATGAAAGATTTAAATTATTATGGCAAGCAAATGCTATCTATAGGTATGAAAAAACTTGGATTTGAAGAAAAAATTGAAAATTATTTTTATCATAGTATTAGTCATCATTTAGGATTAGATATACATGATTTAATAGATATAGATGCAGAAGAACCTATCGGAGAAAATAGCATTATAGCTATCGAACCAGGTTTATATATTAATCATTTAAATTTAGGGATTAGAATTGAAGACAATATTGTTGTCAAACAAAAAGGAAATATTAATTTATCTGCTAAAATTCCTAAAGAAATTGAAGAAATAGAATCTTTAATAAAATAAATAAAATATTTTAAATTTGATAATTATATTTTTATAAAAGATAAAATAAGTTAGAATTATTCGTTTTAAATTAGAGATTTGTTATAATATCAATGTTATTTTAATTATAAATTATTTAATTTACGTATATTATTATATTTATTGGTAAATAAGCCTAAATATTGTGTTCTCTCATCGATAACATAAACGATAAAGAGCATTTTCTTCAAGGAAACAAAAATGAATGATAGTAGTTCTTACAAGTAGGTTATGGCAGGAAGAAAAAATTAAAAAAATATTAATATTAAAGGTTATTTTGAAATCATTAATCGTGATTTCTTTAAATAAATACTTCAAAAATTAAAAAATCCTCAAAATCATAAAGTAGGTATCATGAACAATGATATTAATTATGAATCATTATCTACTTGTCCTCAAAGGGGTAATAACTATTTAAATGCTAAAAAATCTTTATTTAAAATACATCGATAATAATAAAATAGATCATTCAATTTACGAATGAAATTCTAAATGAAAATTTAATATGGAATATTTGAAAGCCTATCGAGAAGTAGACATCTGTAGATGGCTTAATCATAATTAGAATCTTTGAAGAAGATATTTTCTATACGAACAATTTTATTTCATTATTGGAATTAAGAAACAACTGATATAGTCCCATAAATGAATAATTCCGATGTTGAATCATAAAACTAGCGAATATGGTAAATAATATTGCTAAAGTTGAACTTATAAATCATTTTTTAAGAAATTAATAAACAGAAGGGGAGTAATTTAAATTAATTAAGCTATTTAATTGTTTAAATACTTTCAAAAGAAAACACAAAACATCAACTTCTAAAATCCGAAAAGAAAGAACTAATAAATGGCATAAATATTTCATTAGAACTCCATCATATAAAAAATTTAATATGTTATGGAGGGATAAATTTTTGGTATTATTAAAAAAATTTCATCAAAAAAGGGCAAACTAATAAATTTATAATTTAAGAAATAAGGAAAAAGCCAAATAAACAACTAGTCAGTGGCAATACCAAACTTAGTTATTGTAAGAGATATCAAAAAAATAATCCTGATTAAAAAGCGAAAATAATTTCAATAATTTATTTATATTTTAAGAATATCAGAAATATATAAAATAAAAACTATTAAACAAAAATTAAAAAAAGATTAGCAATAAATATTTCAAATATTTCAAATAATATTATATTAGCTAAATATTATTAGCTATAAATTAATTTTTATGTTAAATTAGGAAATTATTTAAAAATTTAAAATTTTTATAATAATTTTTGTAATTATCAAAAAATAATTTCCAATATATGATCAATTTAATTTATATTTTTAATCATTATAAAATAATATTTAACCAAAAAGAAAGGTTTTTTAATTCTGCCAAAATTAGCAAACAATAAATTTATTTATTTATTATTATTAATGTTGTTATTGATATTAGTTTTTATTTGTGTATACGATTATATTATTTTGAATAAAAACAATAATTTCAACAAATTAACAATATTAAAAGATAATTTAGATTTTAAAATGTCTCATAAAATACCAATTAACGATGGAGATCACGTTATTAAAATTATTAAAATTATTGATAAACAAGGTAATATTAAAAAATATGATTATATTACAGGTAAATTGTTAAAACAAAAAACTAATGTAAATATTGAAAAAGATCATAATCATGATATTCATGTTATCAATGAAACTCAAGATATTGATGTTGATTTAAATAATTTAGCTAATATGAAAAAAATTATTTGTTTAGATGGAACTATTCAAGAATACGATCAACAAAAACGTTTATTTTGTAAAATTCATTCTGATGGTATTATTAGTTATTATGATTATAATAAGAAGAAAAAAAAAATAAATTTACCAAATAAAAATTATCAATTTGATAAATACTTATTACAAGAAAATTTTCCTGACGAAACAAAAAAAATTTATAAATATCATAAAATACAGGAAACTTTTTTGAATGGTATAACTAGAAACTATAATTATAACCAAGATGTCATTCAAGAAATTTCTCATGAATATATTCGCGAATACAATCCTAAAACTCGAACAATAAAAAAAATTATTTTTCCGATAGGCGAACAAAGAGAATATTACGGTTTTTATTTATGTTTTATTAATCAAGATATTTTAAATGATAAATCAGTTAGAGAATATCAATTGCAAAAAATAAATCAAAATTATTTTTATAAATTGAAAAAAGAAATTTTACCTAATGGTACTATTATAAAATATGATAATCATTTATTACCGATCCAAATAACAAAAAAAGATAAAGAAGATAATATAATCATAACAGCATCTCATTCGGAACCAAATTTAAAATCAACAAATAATTCAATTACCAAAATTAAATTGCCAAATGATTCTATAGTTGAAATGGATGATACTAAAAATTATCAAATTACCAAAATTACTGATAACCAAGGAGTGACCCAAAATACAGAAATTATGTATTTAAATAATAATCCACTTAATCATATTATTAAAATAATCTTTCCTCATGGTTATATTAAAGAATTTGATGAATTTAATGGCTTTTTAATAAAAGAAACATGGCCTAATAAACATATTTTCGAATACATTTATTTAGATAATACAGCACGATTAAAAAAAGAAATAACCCCTAATGGTATCGAAATCAATTATGATTATAATAATGATCATCCTTTTTTATTATCTAATATAGTTATTTCAGGAATTGTTAAAATTCCTTATCATTTATCTGATAATTACGATAATTAATTTTTGATTAAATTTTTGGTAAATTAAATTATTTTAACGGAAAAGATTGATTTTTGATTTCATTTTTAATTTATTATTATTTGCTTATATATTTTTTTAGTTTGTTATCTAAATCATTATTTAATTTTAAAAAAATTTTAAATTAACATTTTTAATAAATATAAATTATTCTATTTTTTATTACAATTCTAATCTTAAATAAAAGTTTTATGAATTTAATTAATCATTTTTATTTTCCCAAAATTTTATGGCTTTTTCAAGAGCTTTCCAAGGTAAACTGATACAAGAGATTTTACTCGGGTTATCACAAAAAAATTTAAATATTTGTAATTCTTTGTTCAATTGATTAAAATCAAATTTTTGCTGATTTAACATAGCTAAAAAATTTTTAATTTTCAATAATACTTGTTGAATATTTTGTTTTTGAACCGTCATAGACATAATGCTTGCTGAAATACAACAAATTGAACAAGCTTGAGTATTGTGGCGAATATTTTGCAAATGGGAATCAATAATATAAAGTTGTAATTCGATTGCATCACCACAATAATTATTGTGGTAACGAAAATATAAATAATTAGAATTATCAGATAAACCTTGATTGCAAGGATTATTCAAATGATATAACATAATTTTTTTATCTTCATCTTGTAAATAAATTAGCGTTCACCTCTTCTGTTTATTTATTATATTGATTTTATTTATTTTTAATTTTAAAAAATTTATCTTTTTATAACAAAAATAAAAATTAATTTATTTCAAATTTATTTTTGTTTTTCATTATAAAATGCTATGTAAATCTTTGATTTGATTTAAAATAGATACTAAACGATTAATATCTTGATCATTATTATAAATACCAGCTGAAATTCTAATAGTACTAATTTGATTTATTTTTTGAATAATTAAATTAGCACAATGTTTACCAGTACGTACAAAGATATCATTTTGATTCAAAAAATTTTCTATATCATGAGCATGAATTTGTTTAAAATTAAATAAAATCATATTAGTTGACGTAGGATTAAAAATTATAATTTGAGGCATTAATTTTAAAAAACTTTTGATTTTATTAATAATATCATTAGTATGTCTTTGAATCCGATATATCCCAATTTTTCTAATAAAATTCAAAGTTTTTCGAAAAGCTAAAATAGCACCAATATTTAATGTTCCTGGTTCAAACTTGTTTGGTAATTCATTGAAAATAAAATTATGATGATTAACTTCACAAATATTACCTCCGCCAATATTAGGCGAAGATAATTTTTCTAATAATTTTTGTTTTCCGAATAAAATACCAATACCAAAAGGACCATACATTTTATGAGCCGAAAAAGCTAAAAAATCTATATCTAAATCTTTGACATCCAACGATAAATGTATTATTGATTGTGCTGCGTCTAAAATAACTAAAATATTTTTTTGATGAGCAATTTTAGTAATTTCTTTAATAGGTATTTCATCGCCAAAAGTATTAGATATATGACCTAAAACTACAAATTTTGTTTTATCTGATAAAACTTTACAAAAATTATCTACTTGAATTTTATAATTTTGATCTAAAGGAATAAAAATTAATTTAGCTTTCTTTTCTTTAGCTATTTGCATCCAAGGTAATAAACAGGAATGATGTTCTAATTCGGAAGTGATAATTTCATCACCAGGATTAACCAAATGCTTTAGCATTTGAGCAACCATATTTAAAGATTCAGTAGCGCCTTTAGTGAAAATAATTTCTTCAGGCTGAGAATTTAAAAATATCGATATATCTTTTCGAGTTTGTTCAATTAAGAAATTACTCTGCATGGCTAAAGTAGAAGAAGAACGGATATTCATAATACGGATAGATTAATTGCGTTTTATTCAGCGATTTATTTTTGCTGTTTTATTTACAATCAGCCCCCGTCCAAACCGGACAAGCAAGTTTCCGAGCATCCGGCTTTCCATAATTTACTCTCTCTC
>JAUZJE010000011.1:0-18803 GCA_032886695.1 'Waltheria sp.' little leaf phytoplasma | reverse complement strand
ACTTGGTTTTTAACAGTTTCTAGATCAGTTTTATCTTGATTTAATTGTGTAATAGTTTGTTCTCGAGCTTCAATAGTTCGATCTCTATCTTCAATATTTTGTTTTTGAGCTTCCATAATTTGATCTCCCTTTTTAATAGTTCGATCTCTATTTTGAATAGTTCGTTCTCGAGCTTCAATAGTTCGATCTCTATTTTGAATAGTTCGTTCTCGAGCTTCAATAGTTCGATCTCTATCTTGAATAGTTTGTGCTTGCTCCATGATTACTTGGTTTTTATCAGCTAAGTCTTTTTCAGCTTTTTTTTGAACATTACTTAAGTCTTCAGTTGCTTTATTTTGTGCATCTTTTAAATCTTTTTTTTTTTGATTTAATTTTTCTTTTATTTTATCACGTGATTCCCTTGTATTTTTTAATTCTCTTTGTGTATTCTCTAAATCTATAAGGGCCTGATCTTGTATTTGTTTTATATGTTGTTGTAATTGCATTAATTTATTTATTGCATCATCTAATTGAATTCTTATAAAAGAAACATACACTGGATCATTTAGAAGTTGATCCATTTCATTTATGTGAGTTTCAAAAGTCATCGCATTTGAATTAATATAGTAAATTTGTGGAAAAATTTGTCGATTTAAGACTATATCACATAACTTTAATAATGATTTTTTGTTTTCATATTCTTGGTACAATGATTTTTGAAGATGTTCGATTATTTTATCTTCCTTCTTACTGGAATATTTATTAAAAATATTTTGTAGATAAAAATCTTCATTTGAAATATATTTTTTAGTGTGAGGCAATATTGGTAATGCTTTTTGTTGTATTGCATCGTAATATTTGGCTAATTGATTTCTTTGTCTAAATTGATTTGCTATTTTTTCTTTTAAAATTAAAATCGTTTCTTGTGGAGAAATTTGAGGCTTTATTAACAATATCTTTTTTTCCTCATTATTTATCCAATCCCTGGTATTCATAAAATCATGCTCGAGTAATTGTAATTTCTGATCGTCTTTAAGTTGTTCGTTTAATATAGTTATTTTATATTGTGTTTCTTCTAAAACTGTGTTTAACATTATAATATAAAATAATATATCTGGCATTTTTTTATTTTTTAAAATTATTTTTATATTTAAATTATCGACACTAATCATTTTATGATTTAATTTTTGTTGTAAAAATAAAACATATTCTTTAAATCTTCGTTCTTTTACGTTAATTTCTGATAATAACTTGGATGCAAGAATGTGGATTGTTTCTTCGTCTGAAAGTTTAGGGTCTGTGTAGAGGTGTTGTTGCAGATATTTGTTTTCGTCTTCAGGAAGGTCATAATAATATAAATTTTTATTAATTTTTATATTTGCATCTTCTTGTGATAATGCGTAAGATTTTGCGATTTGATTAAGTTCTTGAAATTGATTCAATATTTTTTCTTTTAAAAGTAAAATTATTTCTTTTGAAGACAGATTGGGATCCATTGAAAATATTTTTTTTTTCTCATCAGGTAAAACATTTATATCAATTCTAGGATGTATTATATCAAATATATTAATTTTTAATTTCTCTGAATTATTTATGTTTTTATTAGAAGAAAATAATCTAGTTTTTTTAATATTATTATTGAATTGAAAAAATATTATTAAGAAAAAATTTAATGACAAAAATAAAATAAAAACTGCAATTAATAATTTAATAATTTTATTTTTTAGGTACTTTTCAAACACAATAAAAAAACCTTTTTCCGTTAATTTATTTAAATTTTATTAATCTTTTTTTAATTAAAATGCTTTTCATAATTTATTAAAAACATTAAATACAAGAAAATAAATATATTTATTAAATTTAACAAAAAAAATAATTTTATATAATTATTAAATTTGAAATTTATTTACAAAATTAAAATCATTTTATAAAAATTTATTTGTTATGATCATAATTTTAAATAAAAAAAATAATTATAAAATTAATAAAATATTTTAAAAAAATTAAATTTTTTAAATAATAGATTATTACAACTAAGAAATAAAAAATAAAAAAAAAAAATTGAATTAATAGATAATTTAATTTATCTATATTAATAATTTATTAATAATTATTTATTAAAACCGATTTAAATTAAAATTTAATTAAAATAAAAATATAATTATAAATAAAATAAGTATATCAAATTTATAAACACTAAATTAATTTTTAATTTAATAACATGTAATTAATTTTATCAGATATTAATATTTTCGTCAACATTCAAAAAAGTAATAAAATTTAAAATAATTTTATTTATTAAATAAAAATTTAAAAATAAAACATACAAAAATTATATCTAAAATATTTTTAATTAATGTTTCTAACTATTTTTATGAACCATTCAAAAAAATTTTGTATCAAATAAAAAAATAAAAATATTCTTTTTATATAATTAGAAAAGATAATAATAAAATATCTTTTTTTCATTTGTTTAAAAAACAAAAAAGATCAACTAAAAAAGTTGATCTTTATTAAAAGATTATTAATTTTAATATTTTTGAGGGTTAAGCGCGGATTATTGATTAGTTAACTTAATATTGAGATTTTTTAATAACCACTTTCGATGGTATTAATTATTATAAATAAAATATTAAATTTATATGTTTCTTTTAAGAAAAATTTATTTCATATTATTCTGTTAATCCTTTATTTAGCTGATAATAAGTCAAATAATACAATCTTTAAGAATCTTGCGCCTCAACAGCAAGAGTTATAATTTTACCGTATCCTAAAGTTTCGTTATGGTATAAATAAGGAATCCAAATAATTTTTTGTGTTTGATCTACTATTAATATCAATTTTTGTCTTTGCGTAATAGGAATTTTACGATTAATTAAAAATTTTTTTAATTTTTGTTTTCCAAATTTAAATTGTAATACATCTCCTGATCGTCTTGTTCTTATAATTAAAGGAAAAATAATTTGTCCATTACTATAAAAAATCTCTTTTTGAATCATATTTGAAGGATATATTTTGTGATTATGATGAAAATACAAAATAGTTTTTAATGTATTAATATTATTTTCAGTTCTAACTACAGGAGTTAATTGCCATTTATAATATTTTTTAGATATTTGCCATTGGTCATTTAATTTCATTTTAAAATAAGGTTTATTTTTATTATTTAATAATTTAATAATATTATTAATTAAAACAAAATTTTTATTTATTTTTTTTCTCTCTAACAAAAATAAAATAATATTTTTTTGAATCACTATATTCAATTTACAAAAAACTTCTAAACAATAATATATAGGGATAGATTATTTACGTTTCGACAACCTTTTTATATTTCGGTCGTCTATTATAAACAGCCCCCCTCTAAACCGGACAAGCAAGTTTCCAAGCATCCGGCTTGCCATAATTTATATTCTTCTGAAAACTAATTTTGTGTTACCACTAATTAGTTGTTTATTCTGATAATTTCAGTTGTTTATTCTGATTATTTAATATTATCGTGATTTTGTTGTTTAATTATCTGACGATAACCTTTCTTGCATAATAATTAATTAAAACCGAGCATGATTTATTTTAACTATTGATGTATTCGCATTAATATGGGTTCAATTTCATTTAACAACTTTTGTTCCAATAAATTTTTGTTAGCTAAGATTATTGAGTAAATGATCGATAAGTATTAATTATATTATTCATCTAAAAATTAAGCGCTTATCGGATAATAAACAATCTTGAATAAGATCTGATATTTATGAAAGCTAATTTCTGGATGTGCCAACTCTAATTATCAAATAAACAATAAATTACTGACTTCTTTCGCTCTATAAAGGTAGTTAACCTTTTTCCTGGGAGGGCGATTAACTTAATAATTCCGTATTAAGTTTTACTTCTCCAACTACTAAAAAGTCGCTTTATCCTTGGGACTGATAGCTTTTACTCTATCATGAATTAATTTAATAACTAGCCTTTAGGATTCTCCAAGTTACTCTAAATATCGACCTTAGTTCCTTAGGTGAAGTAACCGTTTTTTAACAACGGTGAGATTCCAGGTTTTTTTGATTGATAAACTATCCAATACTCAACAATTATATTGATAGCCTCTGGACTGTTCGATTGCAGTAGTTTGCGAGACAGGTTATTATCTTACATCTTCTTATTCTTCTTAGGCCCTTTCGGACTTATCCTTAAAACTATTCGGTAGCGGTATCTTTTTTTTGACTAACTACTTCATCGCAACCCGCTTTTAAGAACTGCTGTAATTCTTTATTCTTTAGTTTAAAGAACCGTTCTTATCCTTTCCAGTTTTTATCGTTCTGGTGATTGGTTAATTCACTTGATATTTAGGCCTCTTTGGCGCCCTGTTGATCAAAATGATATTTCAAAAATAAATTTGTTTGTTCTTTGACTAATTGATAAATTTCTGTTAATTGAATATGGAATTTATAAATATTTTTTAAAAAATTATGTTCTTTTTGTAAATAAGGAATAACAAATTTGCGAATTCTATTTCTAGCATAATAATCATTTTGGTTAGTTTCATCTTCTAAAAAAGAAATTTTTTTATGATTAGCATAATTAATAATTTTTTCTTTTGAAAGATATAAAAACGGTTTTAAAAACACAAATTTTTCCATCAAATAAATAGGTTGCATTCCGCTATATCCTAATAAAGAACTACCTCGTGATAATTTTAATAAAATAGTTTCTGCTAAAATACGGATAGATTATTGGCGTTTCGTTGATAGCTATCAACTATTACCAACAGCCCCCGTCCAAACGGTGCGAGCAAGTTTCCCAGCACACCGCTTTCCCTAATTTATCCCTGTATTGGGTTTAACTTTGTGTCACCACTGGTTAAATGTTTATTCTTGACCTTTTGTTCTTTTTAACTGGTTTTGGGTGATCTTGGTAGTTAACTTATTTTAGGTGATATTTCTCTAATTTGTTTAAGTTCATATCATTTATTATTTTCTCGTTTATTTCTGGTATTCCTGCCCCCTTTATTGGTGGCAACCTGATTTAAAATGCGAGATGGTTATTAGTTAAGTTGTTTATTCCCTATTTGAGTTCTTGTTTGAATGAGAGTTGTTTTAAAAATTGGTCATGAATTTCACAATAAATTACTTTCTTCTTTCGCCCTATGAGAGTGATTAACTCTCTTCTTGGTAAGACGATTAACTAAATTATTCCACATTTAGGTTTATCCTTACGACTACTAAGAAGATTCTTTATCCTTGACGATCAGGGCTTTTATTTCCTGATTGGTAAATTTAATTACCTAGTTTTAGGATTCTCCAAGTTACACTAAATTTCTACCTTAATTCTTTAGGGGAAGTATCCTCTTTGGGAGGCTGATTCCAGGTTTTTCTTATTTGATAAACTACCTAATACAAATGATTTATATTAATAGACTCTGGATTGTCCGCTTCAGCAACTTCCGGAACAGGTTTCATTATTACCTCAATTTTCCTTCTTAGGCCATTGCAGGCTTCTCCATGGAATTATTTGGTGGCGAAGTCTTTTTGACTAATTTGCTTTGGTCGCAACCCGCTTTTATGATCTGCTATAATCTGACATTCTTTCGTCTGTCAGACCGACCATATCCTTTCAGGGTTTATCAGCCCTGGCTATTGGTTAAATAGCACGAAATTTAGGCCTCTTTGGCGCCCTCATTTAAATGATGAGCTGTCATAATATAACGAGTTTTATATTGGACAGCTATTTTTTGCAAATATAATTTTCGAGTTAAACTAGCTTGATTTTGAAAATTTTTATTTCCTAAACTTAATTCGAAATAATAAAAAGGTATTTTACGTACTTGACAATATTCATTTACTAAAACTTTATCCTGATAAGAATTTTCTCGTTTTAAATGATTAAAATGAACTACAATTATTTGAAATTTTCTAGAATATAAATAATCTAATAAAGTCATAGAATCAACACCACCGCTGATAGAAAGAATATATTTACATTCTCTTTTTAATGACATTGCTAATGATAACAAAAACATAAACTTCAATTATCTTCCTTAGATAAAAATGATAAACTTAAAATATTCAATTGCTTTTGAGTGACAGTAGCAGGAGTCTGCAACATCAAATCTTGTGCCGTTTGAGTTTTGGGAAAAGCAATAACATCTTTAATATTATCTGTATCAGTCAATAACATAACAATTCGATCTAAACCTAAAGCAACGCCGCCATGAGGAGGTGTACCATATCGCAAAGCTTCTAAAAAAAAACCAAATTGTTTATGCATTTCTGCTTCAGAAAAACCTAATGTATGAAATATTTTTTTTTGATAATTATACTGATAATTTCTTAAAGATCCGCCACCAATCTCATAACCATTCCAAACCAAATCATATGCACATGCTTTTGCCTCGTAAGGATTTTGGTCCAAAATTAAATAATCTTCTGGTTTAGTAAAAGGATGATGCATAGCTTTATATTTATTTTCTTTATCATCAAAAATTAATAAAGGAAAATCTGTGATCCACAATAAAGATATTTTTTGAGGATCGATCAAATTTAAATCTTTCGCTAATTTATTTCTTAAAAAACCTAAAGATTCGTAAGCATTATAAGATTTTCCCATAGATGAATCGAATACAAAAAAACAATATTCATTATTTTTTAAAAAATTTAATTCTTGATTTAAAAAATCAACAAAATTACCTTGAATTTTATTATCAATTTTAATTAAATAATACAAATCTAATTGATATTGATTTTTAATCAAATGACAATATTGTGAAATTGTCTTTTTATTTAATAAGGATTTTTCTGATAAAATTAATTTAATACCTAAAATATGAAATTTATTAATAATTTCTGATGATATTACAGATAAATTGAAAAAATTCGTCAAATTTTCTATACATAAATCAAATCTCAAATCAGGTTTATCAGAACCATATTTTTTCATAGATTGATCATAAGTTAATTTAAAAAAAGGTTTCTCAATTTCATAATTTTTAAAATTTTTAATTAAACATATTATAATCTTTTCTACTAAATTCATAATTTCTTCTTGAGACCAAAAAGAAATTTCTATATCAACTTGGGTGAATTCGGGCTGGCGATCCGATCTTAAATCTTCATCACGAAAACAACGTGCTATTTGAAAATATTTTTCGAATCCAGCAATCATATATAATTGTTTAAATAATTGGGGAGATTGAGGTAAAGCATAAAAAGATTTAGGATACAAACGTGAAGGTACTAAATAATCCAAAGCTCCTTCAGGTGTAGATTTCGCTAATATAGGAGTTTCTAACTCAAGAAAACCTTGAGATATCAAAGTTTGACGTATATTTTGAGTAATATAATGTCTTTGTAACAAATATTGTTTTTGTTTTTCTTTCCTCAAATCCAAGTAACGATATTTTAATCTGTGACTTTCATTACTAAAATTTTTATCTTCCACTAACAAAGGTAAGGGTTGTGCTTCTGATAAAACGTATAATTTACTTATTACAATTTCGATATCACCAGTTTTTAAATTAGGATTTTTATTAATTCTTTCTACTACTAGGCCTTTAACTTCAACAACAGTTTCTATTGGTATTTTAGATATTTCTAAATATTGCGGATGATTTTGTTCTATAACTAATTGTATTGATCCTGAAAAATCTCTTAACATTAAAAACATTTTATTTCTTAAATTGCGTTTACGAGCGATCCAACCTTTTAAAAAAACCTGTTCACCTTGATTTTGTAAATAAATTTCATTATTATTATAGTTATATTTGCTCATTACGATTGTAAAGTTAACTCCTTTTTTAAAAAAGTAATAATATTATTTAAATCAACATTATAAATTATTTTGGTAGTAGTATTTTTAACTGTCACACAACTTTCTTTTAATTCTTTAGTTCCTATAAAAATAAGATAATTAGGTTTGAATTTTAAAGCTTTTTTAATAAATTTAGTTAAATTAATTCCATTATTATTATAAATAATTTCAGCATTAATATTATTTTGACGTAATTTTTGAATTAATTTAAAAGCTTCATAATTAACCGAATAATCTACTGACAAAACACATACATCTAATAGTTTAAAATTAACATTTTTCCAAAAATTATTATACTGCAAAGCCAACATGAATCGTTCTATGCCGATAGCAAATCCTATAGCTTTAATCTTTTTTTGAATTCCAAAATGATAAATTAAATCATTATAATTACCGCCGCCACCTAAAATTAATTCAAAAGATTCTTCATTAGATATTGGCAATACAATTTCGAAAACTATATCGGTATAATAATCTAATCCTCTAACTAAAGTTGGATCAACATAAAAATTAATATTTTCTTTTTTTAATAATGACAAAAATATTTCAAATTGATGTTTAAGAGATGAATCTAAAAAGTTTAAAATTAATGGGGCTTTTTTTAAAAAAAATTTATTTTGGCAAATTTTACAATCAAAAATTCTTAAAATATTAAATTGTTTACGTTTCAAACATAAAGAGCATAAATCTGATGAAAAATTTTGTAAATAATCAGAAAAAAATTTAATAAAATTTTGACGCGTTTGCGTATTACCCAAATGATTAATTTTAATTCGTGCCTGAGGTAAATTAAAAAATTTTAAAATTTCATTAACTAAACAAAAAATTTCTAATTCAGATAAATCATGATAATTACCTAACATTTCGATGCCTATTTGATGAAATTGACGATATCGGCCGAATTGAGGTCTTTCATATCTAAAAAAAGGACCACAATAATAAAATTTATAAATATTATCGAAATTATAAAACTTATTCTCTAAATAACTACGAACGATACCAGCAGTTCCTTCCGGTCTTAAAACAATCTTGCGACCTTTTTTATCTAAAAATTGATAAGTTTCTTTGTTAACCATTTCAGAATAAGGTGTAGCATGATAAAAAATATCATGATACTCTAAAATAGGGGTACGTATTTCTTGAAAATGATATTTCTCCATAATTTTTTTTAAATTATTTTCTACAAATTTTAAATTTAACATTTCGTCTTGAAAAAAATCTTTAGTACCTTTAATTTTTTTAATATTCATAACTAATTTTAATATTCCTTTTGAAGCATCAGTAAATACAAAAAAACTTAAATTAAATTTTTATAAATTATTTTTTATATTTTGAAACCGAAACAATAATAAATTGAATTATTCATTTTTCTTTAAACATACTGACGTTTTTTATTTTTATAATAAACCTCTTTAATCATCCCTGCGCCTAAACAAATATCTTCATAATAAAAAGCACATATTTGACCAGGCACTACTGCTTTAATTTCTTTAAAAAAAATTCTTAATTGTTGTTGATTAATCCAATGAATTTTTACTTCTTGTTCGGGCTGTCGATAACGAAACTTTGATTTTAAAATCATAATATTTGGGTATTTAAAAGATTTATAATCTCGCCAAACAACATTAATAATTAATGCGGAATCACTATATAAATATATACTTTCAGAATTTTGATCCACATAAAGAGTATTAGTAACTAAATCCTTGCCAACCACAAACCAAGGAGATGAATTATAACATGTATTACCTAGATTTAAACCTTTACGTTGGCCGATGGTATAATAATAAACTCCTAAATGTTTTTGAGATAACACATTACCTTTTATATTTTTAATTAAACCTTTATTAATAGGTAAATAATTTTGTAAAAAAGCTGAAAAATTTCTTTCCCCGATAAAACAAATACCCGTGGAATCTTTTTTATGAGCTGTCGCTAAATTTTCTTGATAAGCTATTTTTCTCACTTGCGTTTTAGTTAATGCACCTAAAGGAAATAAAATTTTAGTTAATTGATGTTTTTGTAATTGAGATAAAAAATAACTTTGATCTTTATTTTGATCTTGAGCTTTTTTTAAAATTTGATCGTTATTGATAATATCTAGACGCGCATAATGACCCATAGCAATAAAATCTGGCTTAAAAAAGCGATTAACATAATCAGAAAAAATAGAGAATTTAATATAATTATTACATAAAACATCAGGATTTGGAGTTAAATTTTGATTAAAAAGATCTAAAACATAAGAAAAAACTTGATCCCAATATTCTCGAGAAAAATCAACAAAATGACACTTAATATTTAATTGTTCAGCAATTTTTTGAGCATCTTGAAAATCTTGTATTTGAGGGCAAATATTTTTTTTAAGAAAAGGATTTCCTTGAATATCATAATTTAAACTACTATCCCAATTACGCATAAAAATACCTTCAACTTCATATCCTTGTTTTTTTAAAAGAAAAGCAGACACACTACTATCGACACCACCAGATAAACCAATAATAACTTTTTTTTTCATGATACTATTTTTTATGTTTGCTTGAAAATAAAGTTAAAAATTTGAAATTAAATTCAGATATTAAATTAGTTTCTGCTCGTTCTAATAAACTATTTTCAAAAATTTTGGGACCTGAAGATATATAATTTCTTTGATTTTGACTTTGGTAAAAAATTTTTAAAGTGCGATAAGTCAAATCTAAACTATCTTCTATATTAATATCAAATGTTTTTGCCAATAAAAAAGCAATTTTTTCTAAAGTTAAACTATATTTCAAATAATAAAATAAAATAAAATCTTTTTTGATAATATTATCATTATTTGATTGTAAGGTAGCTTTTTTTTGATAAAAAGATTTTAATTCAGGGAATTGCGAAAATATTTCTTGATTTAAATGAAATAAAACTAATTCTGCTATTAAAGTGTCTGATAATCCGATATTAAGATTAAAATTCATATCAAAATTATATAAATTTTTTGTAAATCTTCCTAAACTAATATCAGATAAATTATGATTTTCTAAAAAAATATTAATTTCTTTCAAATCGATAAAATCCCGATTGTGATTAACTATATTCATATTTTTCTTATCATCCGACAAATCACCATAATGCAATAATAAAGATGAATATTTTTGATAATTATTAATTCCTATTTTTTGCAAAAAATCTTTTATCAAATCAATAAACAAAACATCGGAATCATTTATAAAAATATTTAAATCATTAAATTTTTTCTTATTTAATTTAAAACTTTGAATTACTATTAATAAATTAATTAAATCATTTAAATTAGAACTTATAGATACAAAAATTTTGCTATTAGGATAAAAAGATAATTTATTAGATAAAAATAAACATTGCAAATGATTAGACAAAATTAACTGTTCATTTAGTTCAGATTCACTTATAAAAGGTTTGATAATCCATTTTTTTTCAAAAATAAAATCTTTATCTTCATTTAAATCAAAATAAGATTTTGCAATTATTATTTTTTTAGATTCTAAAATTTGATCTGCATAAGTAGTATCTATTAAACGTTGATGTTTAATAAAATCTATACAAATATCTACAATTAAACTTGTGTCTGAATTAAAAATATCTTTTTCTCCTATTAAATTTCCTAAAAGAGCAGCTATTTTATGATTAGAAAATACAACATCATTAGATATTTCACTTTTCATACCATTACTAACATAAAAATAACCACCAATTTGTTTACGAGAATGATTGATAACTGCCATACGACGTAATCTCGCTTTACCTAAATGTTCTGTCGAAGCAGATAAATTAAAAATGAAATGTGCTCCTTTTTTAATCAATAAATCACTAGGAGAATTAATAGTCCATAGATCTTGACAAATTTCTACTCCAAAACAAATATTAAAAATTTGATTCACAAATAAAATATTTCCGAAAGGAATTTTTTGACCTAACAAAATAATTTCTTGCATTTCTGTTATCACATGACCAGAAGTAAACCATCTTTTTTCACGAAATTCTTCATAATTCGGAATAGTATATTTCGGAACAACTCCCAAAATTTTTTGTTGTTGTATGACGATGGCTACATTAAAAATCATATCTTGCCAAACTAACGGCATTCCTAAAATATAAACACCTTTAAAAGAGTTGTTTTTAATAATATAATTTAAAGATTTTAAAATATTATTATTAAAATCATTTGCAAAAAAAAAATCACCAGCTGTATAACTGCTTAAACATAATTCTGGGAAAACCACAAAACTAGATTTACTTTTGGCTAATACCTTTAAAATAATATCATTATTTTCATCAAATTTTCCAAAAGTTAAATCAGGATTTGCTAATTCAATTTTTAAAAATCCATTCTTGTACATTTTGTTATTTTAAGTAATCAACCTTTCTAATAAAATAATTTATATTATTTATTTATTCAAATATTAATAATTTAAATTGTTAATATTTGTGATCAAATTAAATTTAACTTTTTTATCCATAATCCAACCAATAATATAAATAGATAATAATGATAATACAATTCTAATAATAATTTCTGAAAACATGTTAAAAAAATTTATTTGATCAAAACTTTCTAAAATAGAAGATAAAAAGATTAAAATACCATCAGTAATAAATAAAGAAATTTTAAAATTCATTCCGCAAACATCTTTTAAAAATTGTTGAAAAACATCCATACCTCCAGTAGTAAATCCTATTTTTCTAATGTTAGCTTGAGTAAAACCTATTAATAATCCACCTAATATAGAAGAAACAAATAATTTCCAATATTCATTATTCCACGCCAACAAACGAGTTAACAAAACTGTCGATTCACCTAATATATAAGGAAGACAAGACATTGTTATCATCAAAATAACAGCTAAAATAGCACTTTTTAATATAAATTTTTTACCAAATATTTTATATCCCATAATTATGGCTAAAATATTATAAAAAAACATAAAATAAATCATTATTTTATCCGAAATAAAATAAGAATTATTTGTAAATAAATTACATAAACGAGCACTTGTTAAAGCTAATCCATCAGTTCCACCTATATTTAATTTACTACCCAAAGTAAATACAAACATAGTTATTGCTAAAATAATATCATTTATAACAAGTATTAACCATTTATTAAGATTATTTAGATAAAATTTTGGTTCTTTATTCATATTTTATCCTTTTTCAATAAAAGATTTTGAATTAATTAATTATCACTTCTTAAAAAAGCATTAATAAAATCATCTAATTCGCCATTCATAATATCATTTATTTGAGAACTTTCATAATTAGTACGATGATCTTTGATTTTTTGATAGGGATGGAAAATATAACTTCTAATTTGCGATCCCCAACCAATTTCTTTTTGATCTGATTTCAAATTATCTTCTTTTTCTTTTTGCTTTTGCAAAGCTAATTGAAACAATTTAGTTTTCAAAATTTGTAAAGCTTTTTCTTTATTACGAATTTGACTTCTTTCGTTTTGACAATTCACTACAATACCAGTAGGTAAATGTGTAATACGAACTGCAGAATCAGTAGTATTTACATGTTGACCTCCGGCTCCACTACTACGAAAAACATCTATTCTTAAATCTTGTTCTTGAATGTCAACATTAATTTCTTCGTTAATTTCCGGAAGAATTTCACAAGAAGCAAAAGATGTGTGTCTTTTGAAATTAGCATCAAAAGGTGATTTACGAACTAAACGATGTATACCTCTCTCAGATTTAAAATATCCATAAGCATAAATACCTTTAATTAAGCAACTAACAGATTTAATGCCAGCTTCTTCGCCTGTTTGTAAATTTAAAATTTCTAATTGAAAGTGTTTTTTTTGAGCATATTTTTTGTACATTCTAAAAAGAATTTCGCACCAATCTTGAGATTCCAAGCCACCAGCACCAGAATGTAACATTAAAATAGCATTATTTTCATCATAAGTTTTGTTTAATAAAACTTCAATTTCTAGACTTTTAATATCTTGTTGTAATTTTTTCAATTCTAAAATTAACCAATTTAAATTTTGTTGATCATTTATTTCATCGCTTGATGATAATAAAGTTAAAGCTTGATGTTGTTTTTTTAAATTAGTAAAACGATTAATTTTATTTTGTAACTGACTAAATTTTTTAGTAATATGAGCAGCTTCTTGAGGATTATCCCAAAAATTGGGTTTTGACATCAATAATTTACAAGATTTTACTTGTTCTAACAAATTAGGGACATCTATTTTTTGTTCTAAATTGAATAAAGTAGATTTTAAATTATTTAAAATTTGATGAAATTCATATTTTTCCATTATAAAAAATTATCCCCTCTGGAAATTATATTTTTTTAATTAATCCCAAGGTTTTTTAATATATTTTTTATTCTTTATTTTATGTTTATCATTTGATTGTGATGATTCGATAGAATTTAAATCATGTAACAAATCTTCGAAAAAATTTGATTTTAAAACAATTTTGGTAATATCTTGAGAAATATTTTCAATCATACGATTAAAAAATTTTTGACCTTCTTGTTGATAAACAATTAAAGTATTTTGTTGTCCGTAACTTAAAAAATTAATACTTCTTCTTAATAAATCCATATCATTTATATGACGTTGAAATTTAATATCAATATTTTTTAATATAATTATTTTAGTAATATTTAAATACTGTTGTATATCAGATTTAGCAAATTGTTGTTTTTGTAGGTCCAAAAGATGATGAGCTTTTTTTAAAATAATAGATTCTATTTTCGAATAAGATAAATCTTTTTTATTATTTATCGGGAAATCTATTTCTTTTAAAGTATTTTTAGGAAAAATTTTAATTTCAAAATAATTAATTAATTCTTTTATAATACTTTTTTGATCTAATTTTTTATATTTTTCTTGTTGCATTGAATTAACAAAATTTTTAACTTCATTTTTCAAAGTTTTAACAATAATATTCCACAAAACTTCTTCAATTTTTTCAGAAGCTAAAATTTCTTTACGTTGTTTGTAAATAATATCTCTTTGTAACTGTAAAACAGAATCAAATTTTAAAACAAATTTGCGATATTCAAAATTAGAAGATTCTATTTTTTTTTGTATATTAGTAAATAAATTAGTTAAAAAACGAGAAGATACTGCATTATTTTTTTGTTGATTACTATATTGCAACAAATTAACTAATTTACTAACTTTATTAGAACCAAAACGTTTTATTAAATCATCTTCTGCAGAAACAAAAAATTTAGTATAACCAGGATCACCTTGTCTACCTGAACGTCCGCGTAATTGATTATCAATTCTTCGCACTTCATGTCTTTCTGTTCCTAAAACAGCTAAACCACCTAATTCCGCAACACCTTCCGCTAAACGAATATCTGTTCCTCTCCCGGCCATGTTCGTTGCTATAGTAACAGCGCCTTTATAACCCGCTTTAGCTATTATTTCAGATTCTTTTAAATGATTTTTAGCATTTAAAACTTCATGAGATATTTTATTTTTTTTTAAATACTTAGAAATTTGCTCTGATACTTCGACACTGACAGTACCTATTAAAATTGGTTGTTTTTTTGAATGTCTTATTTTAATTTCTTCTATTAAAGCTGCCCATTTTTCCTTTAAAGTTAAAAAAACTACATCAGGAGCATCTTCACGGATCATTTTTTTATTAGTAGGTATTTGAATAACTTTCATATTATATATACTAATAAATTCTTTTTCTTCGGTTTTAGCTGTTCCAGTCATACCAGATATCATTTTATAATTTCGAAATAAATTTTGATATGTAATCATAGCAGATGTCTCAGTTTCCGCTTTAATAAGACAATTTTCTTTTGCTTCTAAAGCTTGATGTAAACCATCACTAAACTGTCGACCAATCAAAGCGCGACCTGTGAATGGATCAATAATTACAATGTTATTATTTTGCACTAAATAATCTTTGTTTTTTTCCATAATAAAACAAGCTTTTAAAGCATTTTTTATAAAATGTAATAAAAAAGAATTTTTATTGCTATATAAATTATTAATTTTAAAAAATAATTCTGCTTTGCGAATGCCTTCTTCAGTCAATTCAATAGTTTTTGATTCTAAATCGATTAAATAATGTTCAGATTTTAATGATTTAGCAAAACGATCAGCATCTCTATAAAATTTAAGACCAGTCTGTGTATTATTAGAAATAATTAAAGGAGTTCTAGCTTCGTCAATTAAAATAGAATCAACTTCATCAATAATTACATAACCATATTCACGAGTCATTAAAACATTATTAATATCACTTTCCATATTATCTTTTAAATAATCAAATCCGATTTCACTATTAGTAGAATATAAAATATCACAATTATAAGCTATTTTTTTGTCTTGAATATTTTTATTTTTAAGATTTAAACCTACACTTAAACCTAAAAAACGAAAAATATCTCCTATAACACCTTCTGCTTCACGACGTGCTAGATATTCATTAACAGTTACAATATGAACACTATCACCTCCCAAAGCATTTAAATATGCCGGCATAACAGCTGTTAAAGTTTTACCTTCTCCAGTCTTCATTTCTGCAATATTACCCTTATGTAAAACAATAGCTCCCAATAATTGAACATAATAGGGTGTTATTTTGGCTACTCTAGTAGAAGCTTCACGCGCTAAAGCAAAAGCTTCAACCAAGATACTATCTAAAGACATACCATCTTTTAATTTTTGTTTTAATTTAAGAGTTTCTTTAGGAAAATCTTCATCTTTTAATTGAGACATAAAATTACTTAATCGATCGATTTTATCAGCAACTTTTTTAATTTTCTTCAAATATCTTTTAGAAGGATTATGAAATTGTTTAAAAAAGCCTAATATTGTTTTTACACATCTTAATATCATTAGATTATAATCCTTTTTTCAACATTATAGATTTAATTAATAATTTATTTCTAAATAAATATTTAGAAATAAAATTTTTATAATAGTTCATTTTTATATAATGTAAATTTCAAATTTACAATTTTTAATTACAATTATAAATGATAATTATAAGTTTTATCCTATTAATTATATCAAAACTGCTAAAAAAAATATATTTTTGATTAATTATTTATTAGTCATCTACTAATATCATTACGAAAAGTATATTTTAAAAATAATTAATAGTTGATTTATTTCCAATTTATTAAATTTTCTTAAAATTATTAATCTTACAAAATAATAAAAATAAAAGAGTGCTTTTTTGTTTTAAAACAAAAAAGCACTCTCGAAATGAATTACAAAAAAATTTAAATAATTATATTAATAAAAAAAATTAATTTTTTATTTATTTTGATTAATTAAAACATCTTTAATTTCTTTTAAAATTTTAACTTGTTCATGTTCGATAGAAATTTTATTTTCATTTTTATTTTTTTGACTAAAATATTTAGAAAAATATAAAATAATTAAATACAAAATAAATGAAACAGATAAAAAATCAAAAACATTTTGTAAAAAAAGACCATAATTCAAATAAATATTATTTTTTAATTGCCAACTTAAAGTTTGCAAAGAAGAACCTGTATCACTAAAAAGATAATTAATAGGAGGCATAATTATGTCAGTAGCTAAAGAACTAACTACTTTAGTAAATAATTGTCCTAATATAAAAGCAACTGCTAATTGAACAATGTTACCTTTATTAATAAAATCCTGAAAGCCTTTTTTAAATTCTTTAACTTTATGTAAATTAATATTTTCAGATGGCATCTATACACCTCTTTTTTTAATAAATTTTTTTAAATTTAAAAAAAATTAATAACATTTATAATATTTTATTATATTTTTTTTAGATTTTTGAATTTATATATTTTATAAAAACATTTTAAAACATTTAATAAATAAAAAATCAAAAATTTTTTAATTTTAACTCTAAATTAGAAAATTTATATATAGTTAAATATCCGAATATATTTTAAACTAAAAAAATTAATATGTCAAACAATACCAATTAAAATATAAGCTATAAATAATTTAAAAAACAATAATAAATTATTATAAAAATATAATTTAGTACAAAAAAGAAAATAAAATATAAAACATTTACATAGAATGATAATTTAATGATCTATTAATAATTATAAAAATCAACTTCTTTAGTTAATTTTTTTAAATAAATAAAAATCATCTAAATTTTCAAAAATATTTTTAACTAAAAATATTTTTATTTTAACTTTAAATAATTATAAAAAATTAAATATGTATGTATTTAATAACTGAATAAATATGGATAATAAATATGGATAAATTATTTATGTTTTAAACTTAGAAACAATTGAACTATTCTATTTTTTAAATCAAAAATTATTTAAAAAAAGAAATAAACAAAATCAAATTTCTTTAATATTCATAGGAATATATGAAAATTTTATCCAATTTAGACTATAAATTAAATTTAAATTATAAAAATAAGTTTTATAAAATAAAAATATTTATGATTTTATTTTTTTTGATTAATAAAAAAGAAGTTTTTCATCAAATAAATTTTTCTTCTTTTTTCAAAAAGATCAACTTTTTTAGAATAGTTCAATATCGTCAGATGGATTATAAATTAATCTGAATCATATTTCCTAATATTCAAAAATTTTTATTTACCCTTATCAATTTTTTCTAAAAACATATTCCAATGTGGGAACTCAGTATTACCATAAGCAAGATTTACATAAGAAAATATACGAACTTGATTCTTAGAAGTATTAAGAACACGAACAAAATTATCAGCATTTTTAGAAGCCAAATCATAACCAACATTAATTTGAGTATAAGTTGGAGAGTTATTCACAATTTGAGGAACCATCATAAAAATCGCTTGAACATTTTTTTTATAATAATTGAATATAAATTTTTCTAAGAAATGATGCAATCGAAAATCAACTTGTAAATTAGCATCTTGTTTATCTAAATAATCATCCATTCGGAAAGGAGAATTACGGTCAGAACCTTTAAATAAAGAGTTACAAGAACGGATGCGATCATTTTTTTCATTAAACTGATACAAAGCTAACGGCACACTACCATCTTCGGCACAAATTTCAAA
>JAUZJE010000010.1:0-20523 GCA_032886695.1 'Waltheria sp.' little leaf phytoplasma | reverse complement strand
TACAAAAAAATTCAACAAATTTAAATCATTTGAAAAGAGCCAAAAACAAACAAAAGTAACCAACAATTGATAGCTTTGATTATTAATTACTTAAAAAAATGCTGTGTAGTAAATAGGGTGCAGCGCGAAGACCCTAGCGGGTAAAGAAAAAACTTCGCTCGCTAGAGTTCGGAAGAAATTAAACATTGGGAATTCTTGGGGGGTAAAATACACCCTAAAGAATAAACCTAAATACGATGTTTGGCCAGAGTACAGCTGGGAGAGAATAAAAAGGATGAGAAATTATAAAGGGATAAACCCCGATATAATCCCTAATCCCCATATTTATCTTGGAAGAACTCATCTCACCGACCGCTTGAAAGCGGAACAATGTGAACTATGCCAAACCAAAAACTGTAGATTGGAAATTCACCATACGAAAACAGTGCGAAACCGCAACTGGCAAAGTATTTTGAATAAGGAAACAATGGCACTTTGTAAAAACTGTCATCGACTCAAAAACCAATCAACAAATAAATAATTTCAACCAAACAAAATAAAAAGATAAATAAATAAATAAATAAAACCTCTGAATAACAGCCAATTATGCAGTAATACATAAAAGGTTCTCGAAAGAGATTATAAACGGGAAAGCCGTATGCTTGGAAACTTGCTCGTACGGTTTGGATGGGGGCTGTCTGTAATAGAGCTACCCTCAAAACGCAGACAATCTATCCATATCAAATTTAAACCATTTGAAAAGAGCCAAAAACAAATAAAAGTAACCAACAATTGGTAGCTTTGATTATTAATTACTTCAAAAACGGTGTGTAGTAAATAGGGTACAGGGCGCTAAATTTACAAAAATGTAAATAAAAAAATGCAAATAATCAACTTAAATATTTAATACTATTAGTATTAGTATTTATTCCTTGTATCATTTGGTTAGAAAAATTTTTAGGAACATCATTAGAAAAATTTAATAATTTCTTTTTTTTATTATCAATTGATATATATTTTAAATTTCGAGGACTTTCATTTTTAAACGAAGATTTAATTTTTGTAGATTTTGTAACTTTAACGTCAGTTCTTTCTGATAATATTAAAACTATCACAATAATAATTAAGATTAATATAATTATAATTTTATTCAAAAATGATATTTTAACGTATTCTTTTTTCATTTTATAATTTATCCTATTAACAATTTATACATTTTAATTAATTTGGATAAATCAATTGCATTTCAATGATAGGATTTTGTATTTCTATCACTTATTACAATTAATTCCCATTTAAACCCGTGCAAACAAGTTTTCTGGCACAAAACTTTCCGCAATTTAATGATGTTTTTAAATTTTTTAAAATTTTTATTTATTAACAATTTAATATATTTTAAAAAATTTTAAATTAAATTCAAATTGAATAGATATACTAATTATATCTTTTTTATATGAATAATTAACATTATTAATAACTTCTAAAATAATTCCAAGAACTTTTCCCGTTAGAGTTTTAAATTAGAAAAATATTCTTTTTCATTTCAAAAATTTGTATTTAATTTTTCTGTTTTTAAAATTTTAGCTAAAATATGAATAATATTTCTACACCATATTCAAAAGATAATTTAACATTAATGACAAAAAGTATTCAAATGATATTAATCATAGGAATAGGTATTTTTTTTAGGCCTTATTCTCTTTAAATAATTATATAATTATATATTAAAAAATTGTTAAAGCTTTTTTTACAAGGTAAAGAAACCTTAAGTGGAATATTATTATCTTCTAATTTTTTTTAGGTGAGAGGATAATATCTAAATTAATTAAAGTTTAATTGTTCAAAATTTGATATAAGAAGAAATAATTCTAAATAAAATAGATTATCAGCATTTCTATAGTCTCTAGATTTATCTGTTTACTATCTATTACAAAATTTTCCTTTTTAAATCGAAAAAACAAGTTTATTGATAAATTTAATAACTTTTTTATTTTAGTTTCTGGAATACTTGGTTGCTAGTAATGTACAAAAAAGAGATTATCTTCTTACATTTTCTGTTGCTTAGTTTATTGTTGACTCTTGCTCTTCAGGAATCATTTTTAACTCTTTAGTATTGATTAACTGCTGGTGATGGGTTAGTTTGCTTAAAATTTGGAAAAATTATTTATTTTTATATCGTTATGAACATATATAAATATAAAATTTTATAATTTTTATTTTTAAAAAATGTATTTGGATAAAAAAATTCTTCCCATTATAAGAGGAATTTTTATGTGTTTTAATTTTAATTATTTTGTTTATATAATTTTTATAAATGGTTTTAAATTGAAAGTTACTTTTTTGGTTTTTTTTGAAATATTTTTGTCAATTTCATATTTTTTTTCTTTTAATTGAATGTATTTTTGTTCTAATTTTAAAATTTCTTTTGCATCTGCCAAATTTAAATTAGGTTTTTTATTGTTTCTAAAATAATATATTTTTTCTTCTAATTGTTTTTGTTGTATTGATAATTCTAATAATTTTATATTCATATTTTTGTTATGGGAAATCAATTCTTGTTTTTTCATTGCCTTAACTTGATTATTATTTGTTATCATTAATAATTCTAAAATAATAACTAAAAATATTTTTAAGAAATGTAATTTATTTTTTACTAAAATCATTGTCTATCACTTCTTTTCTTTTTGGTATATTCCTCGATTGAGAAAAATGTATAAAGATATTTAATTAGCTATTTTATTAATTTGTATTATTTTTTTATTTTTTGAAAAATTAAATTTGATTTTTTAAAATTCTATTTGAGATTAAAAAAATAATGATCTTTTAATTATATCAGAAATAAATTATGTTGATTAATCAATTTTGAAATCTTTTTAATAAAATATTAACTAATTGTTATCAAATAATATATTAGTTATTAATATAACTTAATAAATTAAAATTAAAATAAACAAAATATTTATTAATTAATTATATTATTAATTATATTTTTTATATTGAATAAGATAAATTATTATTATAAAAATAGGTTTTTGATTATTTTTTATGTTAAAATTTTTAATAGAAATAAATTTTCATTAGAAATTAAATAATCTAAAAATGAATAAAATAATAAACAAAAAATTATTAATAATATTTTTATTACTTATTTTTATTTCAATATTTTATTATCTTTTAATTGTTAAAAAAAATAAATTTTTCATGCTTAATCATTTTCAAAATCATAATTTCACTCATATTCCTAAAATACTTCAAGGACAACCAAAATCTGAATCTACAAAAGAAGAAAACTTGAAAATTTTCAATAAATATTATCATTTATTACGTTTTATAGAAAAAATTTATATAAAATATCAAAATAAAATTAAAAAAATCAATAAAGAGTTAAATTTATATCAAAAAGATTCTTTGATTTTAAATAAAGAGTTACGTCATTATAAAAATTTAGAAAAAATTTTTAATAACAAAATAGTCCGAATCGTAAAAGAATTAGATTGGAAAAAACAAACATTAATAGAACAAAAAATTTATTCTTTTAAAAAAACTTCTTTAATAATAGAAGAACAACAACTTCAAGAATTGAAACAAAAAAGTGATGATATGAAAAAAATAATACAAGCAAAAAAAGATCAAATTAAACAGACAAAAATAAAAATAATTGAATTGATAAAATCTAAAAATATTTATCATGAAACACTATATGATTTAAGCGGTTACCCAAAATCCCAAATTTTAAGCAAACTAACCCATCACCAGCAGTTAATCAATACTAAAGAGTTAAAAATGATTCCTGAAGAGCAAGAGTCAACAATAAACTAAGCAACAGAAAATGTAAGAAGATAATCTCTTTTTTGTACATTACTAGCAACCAAGTATTCCAGAAACTAAAATAAAAAAGTTATTAAATTTATCAATAAACTTGTTTTTTCGATTTAAAAAGGAAAATTTTGTAATAGATAGTAAACAGATAAATCTAGAGACAATAAAAAAACCATAAAAATCAAATATAATAAAATATTTCTTAATTTATTTCAGAACGGAAACAAAAATAAATGACATTAAATTTTAATAAAAATATTTCAATTTTTAAGTTATTTTTTTTATTTTTTCTTCTTATTTTTTTTGTAAAAAAATTTTTAATTAGGCGAAATAATATAAATAATAATTATCATTTATATCAAATTTTAAAAAACGATAAGATCGAAAAATCCAACAATAAAATAGAAACAAACAACATTTTATCAAATTTTAGTAAATTTAAAATTAATTTAAAAGATTTTGAAACTATAAAAATATATATTTTTTCTAGTAATTGTTATAATCAATTATCCATTATAAATAAAATTACTAATGAAGAAAAAAAAATAATTGAAAAAATTAAAAATAAATGGAATTTTGTTTTAGAAGCAAATATAAAAAGAGAAAACAAGATTCATGATTTAGACATGAAAATTAATCATTTAATTAAAAACCAATTATTAATTCAATCACAAATTGAAGAAATAGACGAAGATTTTTTTAAAAATGCGAATAATCTAAAAGAAAAAAAAATATTATATCAACAAAACATTAATATTTTGCAAAAACAATATAACTTTAATCAACAACGTTTTCAAAAATTTGAAAAAATTAAACTTAATTTTATCGAACATTCTAAAAAAATACTAGAAGCTCAAAAAAATAAACTCAAAGCAGAATTATACTCTTTTTATGAATTTATTTGAAATTAATATACATTAAGTAACTAAAATTATTCAGAATTAAATTATTTTTCAGTAATAGATATAATTAAATCTCTATAAAAAATTGCTTTATCAAAATCTAATCTTTTAACAGCTTCTTTCATTAATTTTTTTAATCTCATTAATTCTTTTTTAGTAATATTTTTAGGATCAAAATTGATTTCCTCCATAAAATCTTTTTGATGATTTTGACTCAAATTATTCAAATTTATTTTCTTATTAATAATTTTAGGATTAACATGATATTTTTGATTATATTCTTGTTGAATAATTCGGCGTCTATTGGTTTCGGCAATAGCTATTTTCATAGCATTTGTAATGTTATCTGCATACATAATCACTTTACCTTGAATATTGCGAGCAGCTCTACCAATTATTTGAATTAAACTACTTTCATTTCGTAAAAATCCAGCTTTGTCAGCATCTAAAATAATCATTAAAGAAACTTCTGGTAAATCCAAACCTTCTCTTAATAAATTAACTCCGATTAAACAATCATAAATTCCCATGCGTAATTTTTGTAAAATTTGTAAACGCTGCAAAGCTGGAATTTTGCTATGTAAAAAAGTCACTTTAATACCCATTTTTTTTAAATAAAAACTTAAATCTTCACTAAAAGTAATGCTAATAGTGGTTACCAAAACTTTTTCATTTTTAATTTGGCGTTTTTTTATTTCTTCAAATAAATTATGCATTTGATTTTGAGTTGATCTAATTTCGATTTGAGGCTCTAAAATAAAAGTTGGTCTAATTATTTGTTCTACTATAGGAATATTCTTGTTTAATTCATACTTTCCAGGTGTTGCTGATAAATAAATGATTTTATCTATTTTTTTTTCAAATTCTTTAAATTTTAATGGCCTGTTATCTAAAGCACTGGGTAAACGAAAACCATATTTAATTAATTTTTGTTTACGCGAGTAATCTCCAAAAAACATACCTTTAATTTGTGGAATGGTAATATGAGATTCATCAATAATAATTAAAAAATTTGAACCAAAATAATCAATTAAGGTAGTGGGTGGTTCTCCTTTTTTTTTTAAAGATATATGTCTTGAATAATTTTCGATACCTTTACAATAACCTAATTCTGTTAACATTTCTAAATCATATTGAGTTTTTGTTTCAATTTTTTGAGCTTCTAAAAATTGATTTTGAGATTTAAAATATTTAATTTGTTGAGTTAATTCTTTTTTAATCCTTTTGATACTTTCTTTTAATTTTTGAGGATTAGTTGCGTAAATAGAAGCAGGAAAAATAATAACTTTAGTTAATTCTTTAACAAAGGTACCATCTATCGTATTGAAAATTTGAATATTTTTTATTCGATTATCTTCAAAAATTAAACGAATTGCTTCTTTTTTTAAATTAGAATTTAGCAGATCCAAAATATTACCGTGGACACGAAAATTACCATTTTTTAATTGTAAATCATTTCTACAATATTGCAATTCTATTAATTTTTTAAATATTTCATCCATAGGATAATTTTGATTTTGATTTAAATACAAAATAGAATTTTTATAATCTTCGATATCCCCGATTCCAAAAATACAAGATACAGATGATACCACAATAACATCATTATGATCAATTAAAGCGTTAATAGTGTTATGACGGAATTCTACTATTTCTTCGTTAATAATTTTTTCTTTTTCGATATAAATATCACGAGATACAATATACGATTCTGGTTGATAATAATCATAATAAGAAATGAAATATTCTACTTTATTTTCGGGAAACATTTCTTTTAATTCTTGAAAAATTTGTCCTGCTAAAGTTTTATTATGAGCAATTATTAAAGTTTTTGTATTGAGTTGATTAATAATATTAGCAATGGTGAAAGTTTTGCCAGTACCTGTAGCTCCTAAAATTATTTGTTCTTTTTCACCTTTAGAAAAATTATTCAATAATTCTTTAATAGCTTGAGGTTGATCACCACTTGGTTGATATAAACTTTTTAATTTAAATTTCATTTTGAGATTTATCCCTTATTTGTTTTAAATATTGACCAGTATAGCTATTCGGATTATTGATAATTTCTTCTATATTACCTTTAGCTACGATATAACCGCCATTTTTCCCTCCTTGAGGTCCTAAATCGATTATATAATCAGCATTTTTGATAATCTTTAGATTATGTTCAATCATAATTACTGTATTTTTTTGATTAATTAATGTACGTATTAAAGAAATTAATTTTTCAATTTCAAAAAAATGTAAACCTTTGGTAGGTTCATCCAATATATAAATATTTTTAGAAAAATAATTTTTATATATTTTTTTAATTAAAATTAATCTTTGTTTTTCGCCATCTGATAAATGATCTAATTTGCTACCTAATTTTAAATAATTTAATCCTACACTAATTAACAATTCTAAAGCAATTTTAATTTTTTGATGATTATGAAAAAAAGTATATGCTTCAGATACATTCATGTCATAAATATTAGCAATAGTTTGATTTTTGTATTTAATAGTTAATGTTTCAGAATTAAATCTTTTACCTTGACATTGATCACAGGTAATTATAATATTAGGCAAAAAACCCATAAAAATTTTTTTAACACCTTCTCCTTGACAAGCATGGCAAAAAGCAGAAATAGAATTTAGAATAAAACGACGTTTATTATAACCTTTAGCTTTTGCTTCGGGAGATTGAGAAAATAAATTACTAACGATTTCTGAAATTCCTAAATAATTAATTAAATGATATTTAAGAATTTTATTAAAATTTGGTGATTCTATATAAATAATATCTTTAAAATTATTTTGATTTTCTGAAAAAATAACTTGATTAAATCCAGGTTTAATGTTGTTCAAATTTTCATTTTTTTTCAAACCTTTATATATAACTTCATTAAGTAAAGTTGATTTTCCTGAACCAGAAAAACCAGTAATCACAATAAATATATTTAAAGGGATATCAATATTAAGATTTTTTAAATTATTAACATAAGCGTTTCTTATGTGAAGAACATTTGTAAAAGATATTTTGGGTTTTATGATGTTTTCAAAAGAATAAATTGTTTTTAAATATTTACCTGTTAAACTATGTTTATTTTCTAAAATATTATTTATTTTTCCATAACTTACAATAGTGCCTCCTTTATTACCAGCTTCAGGACCTAAATCAATAATATAATCTGCAGATAAGATCATTTCTTGATCATGTTCTATAATTAACACAGTATTACCTAGATTTACTAATTTACGTAAAATTTTAATTAGTTGAATATTATTATATGGATGTAAACCAACAGAAGGTTCATCAATAATATAAATAACTCCTGTTAATCGAGAAGCTAGCTGATTAATTAATTTAATTCTTTGTATTTCTCCCCCAGATAAAGAGTTAATATTTCGATTTAAATTTAAGTATTCTAAACCTAATTTTTTTAATAAATTTAAACGTTTTTTAATAGCCGTTAAAGCATCTTGGATATTGATTTTTGCTATTGAATTTAATGTTATATTTTCTATGAAATTTAATAATTCATTAATAGTTAAATTGGTCAATTCATAAATATTTTTATGATTAATTTTATAAGCTAAGGCATATTTATTTAATCTAGCTCCAGAACAATGAGAGCATACAGTTAAAGATTTAAATTGGTTTAACCAATTTTGAATATTATTATAATTAGCAAAATTTTTTTGATAATATTCCAAAATAGGAATAATGCCGATAGGAAATTTTAAATTTTCATTAGGTAAGTTATCAGGACCATATAATAAAAGATTAATAGTAACTTTATTCATTTGGTTTAAAGGAAGATACACATCAATTTTATATGTATCTAAAAAATCTTTTAGTTTTTCTTGAAGATTTTTTGTAGGATTATTTGGTTGTTCGAAAGGTAAGATAGCTCCATTCAAAATAGATTTATTTGGATCTAAAATTAATTTTTCATCAAAAACCATTATACTTCCTAAACCTTTACAATGATTACAAATTCCTCTTTTTTTATAAAAAGAAAATAAATTCATTTTATTTTCTAATTGAGTTAAAGAGTTTTTGCTATCATTATAATTTAAATCAAAAGATAGTATTTTTTGATTTGGTAGCATAATTAATATTTTCTGTTTATTAAATTTTAGAGCTAATTCTAAAGAAGAAATTAAACGAGAGGTGATTTGTTTGTTTATAGTTAAATGATCAATAATTACAAAAATATTGTTTATTTCCTGTATTTCGAATTTATTAATTTCTTGAATGTTATTAAAAGTAAAAAAATTGTTATTGATTAAAAAACGATTAAAACCTTCTTTCATGAACTTTAAGATTATTGAATGAAATATCTTTTTTGGAGTATCATCCAATGGAGATAAAATTATAATTTTTTGATTGTTAAAAAAATTTAATAATTTATTCATTATTTGTTCTATATTATATTTTTGATAAGGTTGATTATTTTGTATATCGTAATAAACACCTATATGCGCATAAATTAATTGTAAATAATGATAAATTTCTGTAATAGTACCGACAGTATCTTTAGAATTATTAACAATTTTTTTTTGTTCAATATTAATTACCGGAGCTAAACCTGAAATATAATTAATATCAGGTTTTTTTGTAAATTGAAAAAATTTCCGATCATAAAAATTTAAAGATTCTAAATAAATTCTTTGGCCTTCTTGATATAAAATATTTTGTACTAAAGAAGTTTTTCCGGAACCTGAAATACCAGTAAAAACTACTAATTTAAATTTAGGAATTTCAACATCAATATTTTTTAAATTATTTTCTCGAGCGCCTTTAATTATAATTTTATCCTGTAAAGAATTAAAATTTTGATTAGTCATAAATATCCTTTTAATATATAAAATTTAAATACTTTTAATTGTTCAATTAAATAAGTTTGCCAATATTTTCTTGATTATTAATTTTTCTATGAAAATTAATAGTAAAATTATGAACCTCTTCGCTTAAAAAAAATAAAAAACGGAATAAAAAACTTTTCTGATTTAATAAAATCTCTTGATTAGGTAAAATTAAACTTTCCAATTGATGTTTATTATTTTTTTTTAAAGCACCTAAATTAAATTCCTTTATTAAATTTTTTAAAATTTTTTGACTGATATTAAATTGCCCTATTCCACCATCAACTAAAATTAAATCTGGAAAAGGCAAATTAAGATTAATTAATTTTTGATATCGACGCTCAATTGCTTCTGCCAAAGAATTATATTCATTCGGATAAGTTTGTTTAATACGAAAAGCGCAATAAGATTTTTTTTGCAATTGATAATCTTTAAACACAATAACACCACTCACAAAATATTTACCAAAAGAATGGGAAATATCAAAAACTTCAATATGATTAATATTAATTTGATATAATTTTGATAATTCACTTAAAGCTATTGTGGTAGCTTCTAATTTAGCGCTATATAATAAATTATATTTATTTAAATTTTCTTCTGCGTTTTTTTGAGCTAATTCTTGTATTTGTTTTTCTTCGGTATTTAATTTGACTGAAAATTTAGTATTAATTATTTTTTTTATTTCTGGTTTTTGTTTAATCAAAGACGGGTTTAAAATAATTTTTTTAGGTAATAAATGATTTTGATAATATAAATGTAAATAAGTAATCATATTATCAATGGGATCATCAATATATTCAGAAACTATCTGATAATGTTCTTGAATTTTTCCTTGATACATTTTAAAAATATACAAAGAAATTTCATTTTTATTAAAACAAAAACCAATAATATCGCAACTTAGATTAGGTTTTAATTCAATAAATTGTTTAATAGTAATATTTTTTAAATGTTCTAAAATTTTTTGATATTCTTGTGCTTTTTCAAAATTTAATATTTTAATAGCTGTTTTAATTTCATTTTTAATTTTATTAAAAATATTTTTATTTTTACCTTGTAAAAAATCATTAATTCCTCTAAGATTCATAGAATAATCAATAGATTTATTATTAGGGCAACAAGGCCCTAAACATTCATTAATTTGATAATAATTGCAAGGTTTTTTGGGAATCGGTTGACAACGTCTTAAGGGGTAAATTTTATGCAATAAACGTACTGTTTCTTTCATACTATTGTTATACGGATAAGGACCAAATACTTGAGTTTTGGCAGGAACATTTTTATAATAAGAAATTTTTAAACGAGGATGTTTTTCGTTAGTAATTTCAATATAAGCATAATTTTTATCATCTAATAATTTAAAATTGTATTTTGGTATATGTTTTTTAATTAAATTAGCTTCTAATATAAAAGCTTCTAATTCGTTATGAGTGATAATATATTCTACATCGCATATTTCTTGAATTAAATTATTAGTTTTTGGATTATGATTTGTTAAGTAAAAATAACTTTTAATTCTTGAAAATAAATTTTTGGCTTTTCCGATATAAATAATATTATTATAACAATTTTTAAATAAATAACAACCAGATTTTTGAGGCAAATTGTTAATTTTAGTTAGCAAAAGAAAATTAATTTTATTTTTTGTTATTTTTAAAGACATATTTCATTTAATTACCATATTTCAATATTTTTCAAAAACACAATAATTTTAAATTATTTATTCTATTTATTGTTTTGATATTTTTTTGACTAAAAAAGGCATCATATATAGATGCCAATGAAATTATTTAAAAAAATAAAATATTTAATAATTTTTTGAGTTTAATATTAATTTTATAATAACTGAAAAATAATAAAAAGGCAAGTTTTTCGGATTATTAACTTGGTTGTAAATTAAGATATATTAAAATTATTTTTAGTTATTTTAAGTGTTAATTTAATCACAAAAATAACAAAATTTTCTATCTTTATTTTTTATTTTGAAATATTTTAAAAAATAATTAATTATAAAAAATATTTTATTGTTATTTATTATCATCTTTTAATATTTTAATTTTTAAATTTTGGTAACTCAGAGTGAGGTATTTGGTATTGATAAAAATATTTATTGCGAATTATTGACATTATATTTGATTAAATATTATTTAAATAGAAAATTTCTTTACATATTATTTATTTGATTATAATTATGCATTCGATTTTAAGCATTATTTTTTTGATTTGAATTGATTTTATTTTAATGTCTCTTAATTTATTAATTTATAGGTGATTAGCCAAAAACCATACTATCTATAGATTTATTATTTGTTTATTGAATAAGCTATTATTTTATTATACATTTGGGTTTTTTAATAAATAGTTGTTAACATTCTATACCTTATTTATAATAGTAAACAACTTTTTTAAAATGATTTGATATATTCAAAAAAATTTGGTTATTAAACCTGAAATTCAAAAATTATGTTATATAACTTAATTTAAATATTTGTATTTGCGTTTTCAATGATTACGTTGATATTTTTTTTCACGATTGCATTTTGCTTTTCCAAAATGTAATAATTGATAATCATATATATATTTGGCCATAAAGGCTTTTGTTTATAAAATTAAATTATTCGAAAAAATTTAAATAAAGAAAATTTTATTATTAAACTTTTGTGTGAAATAAATTATTTTGCAAATAAAATTGTATTATTTTTTTATTTATTTAGAATAAATAATGAATAATTAATTTATAATTAAATTTGTAATCTAGATACAAAATTAAAAATAATCGAATACTATTTTATAAACTTTTTCATAAAAATAAAAAATAATTTTAATTATAAAAACATTTTGTTTTTTCATAAATATAAAATTTCATAATTATTAATGAAATGAATTTTAAGCGAAAGGAACAAAAAAATATATTGTTTACATTATAAAAAAATTTTTAATTTCAAATAAATTGATTGCTTGTAATATTAAAAAAATACAAATCTAAAAGATAAAAAATATATTTTTAATTAAAAATAATATGAAAATTATTTTATTAGTTGTAATTGTTATCATAATATTTATTTCAATATTAATAATATTTCGTTTGTTTTTTTTCAAAGGAACATTAAAACAATTTTCTCAACAAATTAGACAAAAAATAAATTATATTAATACATTAATGAACAAAATATATGAAAATATTCGAGTTCGCTATCCTTCTATTTATTATGAATTACAAAAAATTGATAGTTTTGTATTATCTAATAAGTTTAAATCATGTTCTATCGAAAAGATAAAAACAATTTTAAAACATTTAGAAGATATTGAAAATATTTTAATTCAAGTGCACTTTCAAAAAAATAAAAATAACAAAATAGAATTTAGTATTCCTTATATGATGCTTTTAACATATAATCAAATAATTGAAGTTTTATTAGATAAGTATGGGGAAGTGCCGGGAAACTATTTCTTGAACCGGAAATGTACTCAAATAAATGAATATATTAAAAGATCTTCAGAAGGTTTACAAATACATCATATTAAAGAAAATGAAATGAAAGGATTATCTAATCCTGAATTTGTCCAAAAAAGCTCCTTTTAGTTATCAAATGGATTACAATTTGGTTTATTGCAATTTACTAGAACATTTTTTATTACATTGTAAAATTTGGGATCATTCAACTAATCCATTACAAATTGATGTAGGAAAAAATGGAGCTCAAATATTGTTAAATGAATTAGAAAAAATTCATTTTGATAATGCTTGGCAATATCAAAATTATAAACGCAAAGCAGCTCAAACCATTTTTTTCCAAAAAAAATCATTTTTTCAATGCCGTAGATTTTTTATAGTTTTACACATAATTAAATCTTAATAAAATATTAAGAAAAAAACCGGGTTTATAAACAAAAAAACTAAATTATTATTGAATCCTGATAAGTATTTTGGGTGTTCCAAAAGTTTAGATACTTTTTACTTTTAAAAAAACTCTTTAAGACTAAATTGATAGTGAGTCTTTTTTTTCAAAAATTCAAAAAATTCTTTTTTTCTCAAAATATTTTAAAAGAATTATAATTTTACAAAAATTATTTAAAAAATTAAAATTTAATTTTTTTTAATATTATTAAATCTTAAATAATTTTTTTTAAAGGATTTAAATTTTTATCAAAAGTGATCGTCGGAAAGCGATAAATCAATTAGTATAATGGATTAACAATATAGAGAATATATATTCGAGCCTACAATGTCTTCAATAATAATTAATTCATACCAAAAAAAGAAAATTTTTATTGTTAAATAATAAATTAACTAAGAAAATATTCATTTTTCAGTTAATTGTATTTAATATAAGATTCCCAATTTAATATAAGATAAAAAATCATATTTATTAGGAATAAAATTTGCCAATTTGAAATTGCCATTATTTTAATTAAATAATTTTTAATATTTTTAGACATTATAGTTAATGATGAAAATAAATAAATAATTAAAGGGCCACCTAAAATCAAATTAGACCAATAACTTTTAATAAATGAAATTATAATACTAGATTTATTGAAGAATTTTAAAATAATCTTTCCTAAAGCATATAAAAAATATGATTCCATAATAATTTTTAACCATCTTTTTGAACGATTGTAATAATATTTCGATTTATCCAAAAATTTGGTAGAATTGAATAAAATCAAATCATTAAATGCAACAAAATTATTATTTTTAAAAAGATATGTATAATAAAATTTTTCTAAAATTTCATTAAACGAATATTTAAAATTAGAATTATTAATATTAGGTTTGCGCAAAGAATAATTACGGATAATTTTTTTAATTAAATAAGAATAAGATGGATCTTTAAGATCAGTATTTTTTGATAATTTATGATTAGTTAAACTTAAATTAATACCAAAAATATCTTTTTCATAAAAATTTTTATTTTTTTGTAATAAAAGCAAATAATCATATTCAAAATCATTTGATCTCAATAGAGAACGAAAAAAACCAGTTTCTAATAATTTAATTATTAAATCTACATGTTTACCGGATTTTAGCTTAATTATATTTTGATGATATTCAAAATCTTTATTTAAAGAGCTCAAAATATTTTCATTACCAAATATAATAATTTTGCCTATAGATGATAATGAATTCAATATCATGGGATAAATATTTTTCTTAAAAATTTCTCTTCTTTTTTTGTTATGCAAAAACTCTTGATGATGATTTTCATAATATTTTATTAATACATTACCATCACAAATAATTAAATCTAACTCTGGAAAGCAAAATTTTTTATTTTCGATATCAACACAAAGTAACTCTTGATTTTGTAATAATAAATTCATACGAGCTAAACCGAAACCTATAGGATGATAACGAGTAAATAAAGTATTATTCTCATCTGAGATAATACAACCACCATATATATTACCTTTAAAGGATTGTTTATGATTAATTTGTAATATATCAACGATTTTATTTAATCTTAATCCCAAATCGTTATCACAAGTCATATCGTAAATATTGGCATTTATTGGCAAATTTGATTTAATCAGTTCAGGTATTAAATGATTAAAAAAATCTAAATTTAAAGCCATTTTATGACTATATATTTTTTGTTTTTGATATTCTAAAATAACTTTTTGAAATAATGTATTTAAATTATTAATCGATACTTGATGAATCATTAAAATTATATTCGACAGAAAATCAGATTCTAATAAAACTATATTATTTTTATATAAATTTATTTCTTTAAATAAATATTGATATTTAGTGTTATTAGAAATATCAATACTATAAAAAGCTTCATGTAAATTGTCAATTAATTCTGATTCGGTTAATTGTTTATTTATTAATTGGTTAACCAAAGAAGACCAAAATAAATTTACAGATAAAATAAAATTACTATTAATATTCTTATCCTGAAAATTTTCACATAAATGATTTTTCTCATTTTGATATGACAAATATTTAAAAGTAATCAAACTACATATCGATTTTGTAATATATTCGAATGTTTTTGGATGTTTAGCATATTTTTTTAATTCGTGAATTAATTGTTGTTCGGGTCTATTATTCTTTAACAACATTAATTTTAAAATTCCATTTCCGCTATTTTTTTAGATCTTAAATAGCTATTTTTATTATTAAAGAATTTTTTGAATATATGTTCAAAAATATAACAACAAATTTTTATTATAATTTATTTTATATTATACTAAATACGAAAATAAAATCCATCAAATCCGCAAATTATAAATTCAATCAATTTTTTAAATTAATTTATATGTATAATAATGAATTTTCATTATTTTCTTTAAAACAACTCCTTCTACAATTCTAATACTGTTGAAAATTATATTGACTTAATATTTTTCATTTTGTTTATCTTTATTAAAAGCTCTTTTTATTGTATGTCTATATTGATAATAATATTGTCTTCATAAGTTGGTGTATCTGGAATTTGTGTTTTTTCATTATCATTTTTAATAAATTGATTATTTTGAATATTATTTTGAATTTTATTTAATTTATTATTTAAAGATTTCAATTCATTGTCTGTTTTTATTTTTGTTATTTTAATTTTTATGTTTAAAACAATATAAATGATTATTAACGTTATTGTGATAAGTATTAAATAAATAAAATTAATCAAATATAAATGATGTTTTATTTTTTTCATTTTATAACCTAACCTAATAATTATTGATTTAAAAAATTTTTAATATTTTGGATATTAATTGTAATTATTTAATCCTCACTTTAAAACGATAAATTATATAACATTTGCAAATAATGTTTAAAATATTTTTTGATAAAAAATTCACTTTAAAAATTTGTTTTAATTTAAATTAATTTGTTTTTTAAAAAATTTATTCAAATATCCATTATATATATTTATTAAAAAACAAATTTATTTGTACTATGATCTTTATTTAAACAATATTTTTTATAAAAACAAGGATAAATATTATATTTAATGATAAATAAAATCTAAATAATAATTTTAATTAAAATCAATTAATATAAATTTTTAGTATCGCAACAATATTAAAAATATTTTTATAATGGAAAAAATTTTTTAAGGTGAATTTGATCAAAAAAAATATATAAACAAAAATAGTTAATAATTATAAAAATCATCAAAAAATAAATTAATTAATAATAAATTAATTGATAATATTTTATGAATTAAATAAAGAAATTTAACTCAAAAATCAATTTAAAATAAATTTTATGATTTATCTTCATAAATCATTTACTATATACTTTTTGACAATTATTTTATATTATTATCAATCTTTTTTTAATTATATTAATTTTTATTTTAATAAAAAAATTAAGAAAATTGTAATGAAAATCAAAATATATTGTTTTAAAATTTATAAATTCAAAAAATTAATAAAATTTTTTTATCCTCAATTAACTTTTAGGGATTAATTATAAAAATTGAATTAAAAATTTTTTTATATTATTAGAAAAAAAATAATTTAAATCAAAAGAATTAAAAAATTACCTTAATATGGCAAAAATAAAAAATTTCAAAACATATTATTATTCCTTATTGTTATTTTAATATTATGATACATTTTAATGTTTAACAATAATGTTGTAATATATATAATAATTGCAAAAATTAATTAAAACAAATATGATAAAAATCTGAAACAATTATTAAAGAAAAAAAATATAAAATAAAAAAATTATCAAATTTTTAAAGATCAAAAATTTATTAAAATTTATTTGTAATTTCAAAATAAAATTTATAAAATCGATGATAAATTAAATGAATTCTAAATAAAGAATTATAATTCGAATGAACTAATTTTCGCATAATGATAAAAAATTAGAAAACATGAATCAAAAAATTAATCAAATAACAAATAAATTAAATAAAAAATAAAGGTTGATTCCGAATAAAAGTTCTAGCGGATTCTTTAATATCAAATACAACAACAAATGAACCATTTTAGAAAAAAAATTATAATTAGTAGAATAAATAAAAAATTTTAAAATTCAAATAAAAATAAAAATGCATTAGCAAAAGCTAAATTTATTTATCATTCGATATTATATTAATTACGTAAAATAATAATATAAAGATAACTATCGAAAATTAATAATTTTAAAAGTCAAAAAATATTCCAATAATTTCAATATTATAAAATACTTAAATATTTTAGCACTTAATCTTTGAAACTCAAATTTAATTTTATTTTAAATATTAATTGGAATTATTTTTATTAATTTCATTTTTACAGATTTATTTTTATATTTATATTCAATATTATTTTTTATTATTTGATGAAATTTAATTATTTATATTCTAGTTGAATTAAAGAGATGATATCAAAAAGTATTAAAATAATAATAATTATATAACTTAATAAAAAAAATTCAATTATTTTTATAATATAAAAAAAGAATTATTAATTATTTTAATTTATTTCAAATTAAATTGGCTAATTATATTATATTTTTCCAATTTTTTTGAAAAAAATATTTTAAATTGTCGATTAAACTCTTTTAAATATTATCTTTCATTAACATTTTAGAAAAAGTCTTTTATATTTTGATGTTAAAAGCAATTATTATAATTCATTTTGAAAATTTTTTAATATTGTAATTAATTTTTATTTATTTTTTGAAAAATAATTTTTGCATTAACTAAAAATATATTATATTTTATACCAAACTTAATAATTTTAATTTTATTATTTATATTACATTTATAATCCGAATTAGCTTTTGATTGAATAAAATAAACAAAAATCTAAAAAAATTAAACCTCAATTTAAACTAAATTAAAAAAAATAGAACATTATTTTTTATTAAAAAAATGATATATTTTATGGATTTTTGTAATTATTCTAAACAATAAATAAAATTAACAACACTTTAACTATGACGCAAATTTTAACAATTTTAAAAATTAAATTAATTAAATATCATTAATCACAAAAATAAAAATAAAAATTTTATTTTTAATTATTAAAAAAATTCCTTAAAAAATCGTTAATTATTATTTTTTTTAGGTTTTAAATAATATTCATTATATTCATAACAAGAATTCATAATCTTCAAAAATTCTGTTCTTAAATTGTCCACATATACTGCTATTTCTTCTTTATCTTTAAAATTAAAGCTATTTATTTGACTAAGTGATTCAATAAATCGACGACTTTGATTGTGAATTTTTTTACGGTTTTTATCGTTAATTTCATAATTTTTTTTAGAATGGTTGATATTAAATTCTAAATGATAACAAGCAATGTTAAGCAAAAGATCATAACCAGTATCAGGGTTTGGTATTTTAACAATCAAAAAATTATCATTAAATTTTGTTTTTTGATTTTGTTTTTTACCATTTTTTAAATTAATCCATTTATTAATATTTTCCAAAATTTCTTTAAATTTATTTTTTTGAAATCCATTTACTAATAAAACAATTGAAGCATAAAGAAAACGATGATGTATTCTATGTAATACTTGTTTATAAACGAATTCTAAATCCTCTTGATTATAATAATTTTTAGTTTCAATAATATAATCAGAATCAACCAAAACATCGACTTTACCATGACCTTTTATTGACTCTCTATCAGCTTTTTTGCCTATGTTTTTAAAATTATCTGCGATATAAGAATTAATAAAATCTTCAGAAAATTTAGTTTCGTAAAAAACTTTCAAAAAATGCCCACTACTTTCAAAATTTGTCATAATTCGGTCTAATAATTGAATTATTTCAAAATATTTTTCTCTTTTTATCGACATAAATTTTTTAGATTAATCTTGCTTATTTTTAAAGAAATGGAATAAAATAGATGGTTTAATGATACATTGCGCATATAATTTATTAGGATCATAAGTTTTTTTCCATGGGAATTCGTTATGAGTTTTTTTACTAAGTTGATTAGCACTCAGCTTACCAAAATCATTAAAAACTTGTTCTAAAATCGCTTTTTGTTCTTCGGTAAAAGGGAAATGCGTCATTTGCGAACTAAAATCAAAATAAGATTGATTTTGAAATTCTTGTTTTAAAGTTTCGGCATAAACCGCAGAAATAACAGGACCATACGGCCACGCTTCGATGGCATCTTGAAATAAAACCTTATTATATTTGGCTAAATAATAACCTTGGGCATAATAAAGTAATTTTTGAATTTTGGTTTTATTTATTTTTTTATCTTTATTTACAAAAAACTGGGCAATATCAAAAACGTTGATTTTATTTTTTGGATTTACCATAATTAACTCCTTTTTTAAAACCATTTCGAATATTAGAAGTATAACATTTTTATTTTAAAATTACAATCTTTTTTAAGTTTATATAAGTGAGAGGCGGGGGGGGGTTTAATTTTTAATTTAATTTTAATTTTTCTTTTCTTATTGTTTAATGTTTAGATAAAAAATAAAAATGAATGACTAATTTAATTTTTAATTTACCTCTTTTTGATTAACTAATAATTAAAAAAATTAAAAATCAATTTCGGGAATTTGTTTATTATTCATGGGATATAGCAGATAAAACTCTTCTTGACAAGAAAGATTATTCAATTTATGATTTTTTTGAGGAAATTGAAGATTAATAACTTTTTTGATTAGTTCTCTGATTCCAAATGTGATAACAGGATTAGCATAGGTGATAGACTCACAACCTAAATTGAAATCGAGAGCTTTGATTAAGCCACCAATTCTTTCTTGTAATAAATTTTCATTAAAACGTGGAAATAATATTTAAATTTTTTAAATAATTTGTCAACTAATGTTAAGAAAAATTTTGATTATTATGGATTTTTATTGTTTTTTTTGACAATCTAAATTTTTTTCTATTTGCGTTATCAAAAAAATAAAATTGTTTACTTTTTTTAAAAAATTGTGTACCATAAAAAAGTATAAATTATTTTAAAAATTTAAAAAATTGTTTTTTAAACAGGTTTTTTATTTTTTGATTGCGTTAATTAATATTAATTATGTAAACCAATT
>JAUZJE010000009.1:0-23743 GCA_032886695.1 'Waltheria sp.' little leaf phytoplasma | reverse complement strand
TGATAGCGTCATGACAAGATTTTTTGGTTCTGAATCCAAAGCTCCATTCTGAAAAAATATTTTCAAAATAGGGAGTTAAGAGTTGTTCCAGGCATTTTTGTATCAATCTATCTTTGATGGTCGGTATACCCAAGGGTCTGGTTTTTCCATTATCCTTAGGAATGAGGACTCTTTTGACTGGTTTTGGGTGATAACCATTGTTGACGTATTCCTGATGGTATCTTTTTAATCTTTCTAGATTAATTCCATCAATGGTTTTATTGTCGATTCCGGGGGTACCCGCTCCTTTGTTAGCCGCGATTCTATTAAATGCTGTTAACGTGTTGTAAAAGTTATTCATTCCCTGCTGGAGTTCTCTTTTCAGAGAGTAGCCATTTGATGAACAATATTGAATCTTATTCAATGTTCGTGAAAGTTTAGTTTCTGGTGAAACCGTTGTTGACATAATTTATCAACTCCTTCCTTGATACCATTGAATAAATAATAAATTACTTTCTTCTTTCGCCCTATAAGAGTGATTAACTCTCTTCTGGGTAAGACGATTAACTAAATTATTCCACATTTAGGTTTACCCTTACGACTACTAAGAAGATTCTTTATCCTTGACCATCCGGGCTTTTATGTCCGGATTGGTAAATTTAATTACCTAGTTTTAGGATTCTCCAAGTTACGCTAAATTTCTACCTTAATTCTTTAGGGAAGTATCCTCTTTTTTGAGAGGTTGATTCCAGGTTTTCTTATTTGATAAACTACTCAATACAATACGGATAGATTAATTGCGTTTTATTCAGCGATTTATCCTTGCTGTTTTATTTACAATCAGCTCCCGTCCAAACCGGACAAGCAAGTTTCCAAGCATCCGGCTTTCCATAACTCACTCTCTTTCGAGAACTAATTTCCCCTCACGGTTGATTAGCTATTTATTCATATTGTTCTTGTTTCTAATATCATGTATTTGCTGATTGGTTATCCTACGATGACAATCTTTACACAATACCTTTGTTCTTTTATTCATGATACTTCGGTGATGCGCATTGCGGACCGTACCTATGTGATGAATTTGTAGTTGGGTTGTTTTGTCGCAATTCTCACAACGTTCCGCTTTTAAACGGTCAGTTAGATGGGTACGACCTTGGAATATAAATCTATTAATGGTAATGTCCGGGTTTCCCTTGTAATTACGCATTGCCTTAATTCTGTTCCAAGAGTAAACATACCATAGTTCGTATTGGGTTTCCCCTTTATTAAGATAAGTACTCCCCCAAGTTGAACCAACTTTATATTTCTTCCGAACTCTAGCAATTGACGTTTTCCGTTTCCTTGCTAGTGTTTTCAAACAGCTATATTCCGCTAGATAATTTAAATAGGTTAAGACACCGAGATTGTTAGCCAAACAAAAGTATTGGGTAATTCCTCTAACAATTGTTTGATAGGTTCGGATTATTTCTAATTCGTCTCTATCCACTAATGTTTCGTCGTGTTTCACTTTTCCATTCTTTAACCAATTATATTCCTCTCCATATTCTTTCGCTTTCGCATTGGGAATTTGGATTTGAACTTGTCCATTTAAGGAATTCTTGGTAGTTTTCCTTTCACGAGTTTTATTGGTGGGGTTAACCTTTATCATATAGGATAGAAATCTAGTTCCTTTACTGGCTTTAACAATCTTTGATTTATCCTTACTCACAGTAAGGTTTAAATCTTGCTCTAACCACTGTATTACCTGTTTTTTAATCTTTTCGGCTTGGTCATGTCCGCCTTTAATGCCAATGATAAAGTCATCAGCATAACGGATATATTCAACTCTGGGTTTTAGATTTAGATTGATATACCTGTCAAACCCCAGATTATGATGCTGATGTATTTTCCATGCCTTCCCATATTCTGGGTTATTCTTCCTAATTGGTTTCCCTTCCTTGATCAGTTCCTCCATTTTCAGGTCGATGTAATGTAAGTATACATTCGCCAACAAGGGGGAAATAATCCCTCCTTGAGGAGAGCCTGATAAAGATTGGTACTTGATGTCATCCTTCATGAAACCGGCTTTCAGCCATTTGTTAATGGTTGCGAGCGTTTTATTCTTTTTGATGAACTGATTTAAGGTTCTCATCAGAATCTCATGATTAATGGTATCAAAGTAACCTTCTAAGTCAATTTTGACAAGGTAATCAATTCCTTTAAATCTTTGTTTGATACGTTTTATGGCATCGTGACATGATTTTTTGGTTCTAAATCCAAAACTCCATTCCGAGAAAATATTTTCAAAATAGGGAGTTAAGAGTTGTTCCAGGCATTTTTGCATCAATCTATCTTGGATGGTCGGTATGCCCAAAGGTCTGGTTTTTTTATTATCTTTAGGGATGAAGATTCTTTTAACTGGTTTTGGGTTGTACCCATTATTAACATATTCCCGATGATATCTTTTTAATCTTTCCAGATTGATTCCATCGATGGTTTTATTGTCGATCCCGGGTGTACCCGCTCCTTTGTTAGCCGCAATATTATTAAATGCTGTTAACGTGTTGTAAAAGTTATTCATTCCCTGCTGAAGTTCTCTTTTCAGAGAGTAGCCATTTGATGAACAATATTGAATCTTATTCAATGTTCGTGAAAGTTTAGTTTCTGGTGAAACCGCTGTTGACATAATCTATCAACTCCTTCCTTGATGCCATTGAATAAATAGTGAATTACTTTCTTTTTTCGTCCTATGAGAGCTATTAACTCTCTTCTTGATAAGCCGATTAACTAAATTATTCCAAATTTAGGTTTACTCTTATGACTACTAAAAAGATTCTTTATCCTTGACCATCCGGTCTTTTATTTCCGGATTAGTAAACTTAATTACCTAGTTTTAGGATTCTCCAAGTTACATTAAATTTCTACCTTAATTCTTTAGGGGAAGTATCCTCTTTTGGAGGCTGATTCCAGGTTTTCTTATTTGATAAACTACCCAACGCATTGTATGTATGTTGGTAGACTCTGGACTGTCCGTTTAAGCAACTTCCGGAACAGGTTGTACAATTACATCAATTTCCTTCTTAGGCCATTGCAGGCTTCTCCGTAGAATTATTCAGTGGCGGAGTCATCTTGACTAATTTGCTTTTGTCGCAACCCGCTTTTATGGTCTGCTCTAATCCGACATTCTTTCGTCTGCCCGACCGACCATCTCCTTTCAGGGTTTATCAGCCCTGGCTATTGGTTAAATAGCACGAAATTTAGGCCTCTTTGGCGCCCTACAACTTGTACTAGTAGGCTCTGGACTGTCCGTTCAAGCAACTTCCAAACAGGTTTCGAAATTACATCCATTTTCCTTCTTAGACCATCTCAGGCTTTTCCGTAGAATTATTCGGTGGCGGGGTCGTCTTGACTAATTTGCTTTCGTCGCAACCCGCTTTTATGGTCTGCTCTAATCTAGTATTCTTTCGTTTACTAAACCAACCATCTCCTTTCAGGGTTTATCTGCCCTGGCTATTGGTTAAATAGCACGAAATTTAGGCCTCTTTGGCGCCCTTGTATCTTCGATAATACTCATATAAAAAATTAACAAACATAAATAAAATTCTTGAGATTTTAAATAAGGATTTTTTTTATAAATGCGTAAAATAAACGGTAAACCTTGAAAAAAAATTTTATGATAACCCGATAAAGCTTCTCCGCGTGCTCCTGTAATTCCAAATTTTGTAAAAATCTTTTCACCAGGAGTTTTATTACTAAAATATAAAAAATCTTTAAGTAATTCTTGAGTTAATTGATATGTTTGAAAATGCCAATGAGAAAAAGGAATATTATTAAATAAACTATACGAAACTATATAATAAATAATGCCAAAAGAAAAAATTAAACCTTTATGAGTATTTATATTATTAGTGGCTTCAAACATGCGTTTTTCTTGTTCTACACCTAATAATCTTAATTTATTAAAATTTAATGATTTATATGATAAAACTAAATTATAAATATGATAAAAATAAACACCAAAGGTTTCTTTAGACTTCATGAAAAGATTAAAATTCATATCTTGATGAGATCCGCAACTATTTATAGAAACTAAACCTAAAGAAGGATAACATAAAAGCTCAGTTTCTATAGCAACCAGAGCTAATTTAATTAAATATTCCACAATTTTTTTTTAAAAAAATCATCTATCGATAGATAACATTTATCAATTGATAAAGTAAAATAATGGAAAAAATATACTAGCTACAATTACTGTTAAATCTCCACCAAGACGAGTAGATATTTGCGCATAAGGAGATAATTCTAAAGAATCAGAAGCTTCCAAAATAGCTAAATTACCTGCACCACCAATGCTATTAGCACAAAGTCCAGCAGCAATTGAAGCTTGAACTGGATAATAACCCATTTTATTACCAATTATAGCTGATGTTAAAGCAGTAGTTAAAACACAAATAATACAAGTAAACAAAAACGATAAATTAGATATCCGATTGATAATCATCAAAATATTAATGTTAATACCAACAACTACTAAAATACAAGATGAAAACGATTGAACAATAAATTTAGAGGCTTGATTAATATATTGAATATAATTATCCGAAATCAAATCAAAAAACTTAATTAATAAAACTAAAACAACTAAAAAAACAATAGTAGGAGGTACATATTTTTCTAAATTAGCAGATGGCCATAATTTCAATAATAAACTTCTAAAAATGCTACTTAAAGCATACAAAGCAAAAATAATCAACAAACCCATTTTCATATTTAAAAAACTTAAATTCGAGTTATTATCTTTTTTTTCATTTTCAAGATGATTAAATTTATCAGTATTTAATGCATTTATATTCTTATCTAACTCACCATCAGGACTACTATATTCCGAATTACCAAAAAATTTTTTAATTAAACCACCAAACATAATACTTAAAATACCACCAATTAATAAAGAAGTAATAATATGGTTTTTAAAAGCATCTTCGAAACCAACTTTGCCTTGTGAAAACACTTTTATCAAAGGAATAATTCCACATGTTAAACCGCCACACGAAATAGGAACAAAAATAAAAAACAAAGCATCTAAAAAACTATTACGATGACTACCAGGAACGCTATCTATACCACCAATAGGTTTTAAAAAAATGCCTAAAATTCCTGTTACTAATCCAGAACAAATTAAAGATAAAATAAGCAAAAATAAAAATTTAGGACCATTTTTTTTTAAAATAAATTTATCAATACTCAAAAGACTACCGCAAACCAACGAAGCAACAAAAAATTCAGAAAAACCTATATTACTATTTTTATTAAAAAAAGATATTCTTTCGCGAAATGCACTTTGAAATTGCATCAATGACGTTTCCAAATTACGAGGGAAAAAATTATAATTAAATAAAAAAGCTGGTAATAATAAACAACAAATTGCTCCTCCACCCATATCTTTTAATATGGGTGTTTTTTTACCTATTACTTTTAATATTTCAGCGAAAATCATAGTAAACAAAAGCACTGAAATTAAATTATGCCAAGATGAATTAAATTGTCCTTTGACAGAATCATAAGACATCCAAATATGCATTATAGAAATACTCAATAAAAGTAAAGTAAACTCAATCGAAAAACCTAAAATTTTTAATTTAGGTTTTTTATGAGAATGAAAAATTGAATCATTAATAGAACTATTTATATTCATATATAAAAAACTACTTTCTATTTTTTATTCAAATTATTTTAAAATAATCAAATAAATATATTGCCAAAATTAAGAATATTAATTTTTATTTATTATTTGTTGAATGTTTTTAATAAAATATTAGCAAAATCTAAAACTGTCCAAGGAGATTGAGAAGTAATAAAATTTCCACTTACAACTGTCATTTTATCAGGACAATATTTCCCTTCTTTAATATAAATTTCATATCCAGGGAAACAAGTAAAAGAATGGTTTTTTAATAAATTTAATTTTCCCAAAAATGCAGGAGCTGCACATATAGCTGCAATAATTTTATTAGAATCTGAAAATATTTTAATTATCTTTAATATTTTTTGTAAAGAATCATGTTCATTTTCTATAACATTTTTCACATAAGAACCACCCGGTATAATTAAAAAATCATATTTATTACAAGTAACATTTTTAGAAATATCAGCTTTCACCCTTAATTCCGATGCAGAAACAACATCTAATGAATCATTAAATGTAAAAGTAGTAATATCTAAACCATTGTTTTTCAATAAAGATCTTGTTGCTAAAGCTTCGCAATCTTCGAAACCATTTTGTAAAATTAATAATCCTTGCATAAAAACAATTTCCTTTCTACCAAATATAAAATAATATAAAATTTAATTTTATAAAATTTATTATTTTAAGAAATATTATTCACTTGTGCTATAGCTTTAACAATAGCTTGTGTACATTCAGGATTAAAAATAGAAGGTAAAATATTTTCTTCATTTAATTGAGATTCCGGAATAACAGCTGCTAAAGCATAAACTGCAGCTAATTTCATTTCTTCTGTAATTTGAGTCACTTTACTATCTAAAGCTCCACGAAAAATCCCTGGAAAAACTAATAAATTATTAATTTGATTAGGAAAATCTGAACGACCTGTTGCTACAATGCGAGCATTACCTTTCTTAGCTTCTGATGGCATAATTTCTGGTACTGGATTGGCCAAAGCAAAAACAATAGCATCTTTATTCATACTAGCAACCATATCAGAAGTTAATAAATTAGATTTAGAAACTCCAATAAAAACATCTTTGTTTTTAATAATTTCATTTAAAGTACCAGTTTCATTATAAAAATTAGTTATTTTAGCTAATTTTTGTTGACTTATATTTAATAATTCTAAATCTTGAGAATTAATTGCTCCATGTTTATCTACTAAAACAATATTTTTAGGTTTTAATAATAATAACAATTTTGCAATAGCTATACCTGCTGCTCCTGCTCCTGAAATAACTATTTCGATTTCAGACATCTTTTTATGCACAACTTTTAAAGCATTAATTAATCCAGCAGTAACAGCAATAGCCGTACCATGTTGATCATCATGAAAAACAGGAATCGATAATTTTTGTTTCAACCTTTCTTCGATCTCGAAACACTCAGGAGCTTTAATATCTTCCAAATTAATAGCACCAAATACAGAAGAAATTTTACTAATAATATTAATCATTTCTTCAGGATCTTCAGAATCCACACAAATAGGATACGAATCAATATTAGCAAATTTCTTCAATAAAACAGCTTTACCTTCCATTACCGGAATAGAGGCCAAAGCACCAATATTTCCTAATCCTAATACTGCTGTTCCATTACTAATAACTGCAACATTGTTACCTTTAGAAGTATATTTATACACATCTTCAGGATTTTCTTTAATTTTTAAACATGGCTCTGCTACTCCTGGAGTATAAACGAGAGCCAATTCTTTTAAATTATTAACTTCTACTTTAGATACTGTAGCTAACTTACCTTTTTTTTGTGCGTGCAATTTTAACGCTAACTCTTGATTATTTATCACTTAATCGCTCCTATTTATATTGGAATTTATTTATAAAATTAAAATTTAAATATTTATTTTAATTATTGACAAAATTAAAAACGATTTTAATTATTTAATTAATCAAATTAATATATTGGGTTTTAGTGCGTTAATTTAATGAAAAATCACCAATAATAATAATGTATGATCTTTAACAAAATGTCAACCTAAATTTTCTTTTTTTTGTTATTATTTTTATAATTAGATTGTTTTTTACAATAAATAAAAATAATTTATAAAATTTTATAAAATAGTTTTTTTCTAACAATTATACAAAAGATTATCTATCTCGAATTAATAATATCAACAGGTTTTTTAATAGTAATTTTTATAATTTGTATAAAAGTAACTAAGATATAAATATCAATCCTAAAACAAAAACATATATATATTTTTTTATGTTTGACATTAAAAAAAGGACAGATAAGTAGGAAATAAACCAACTATTTGTTTTAAATAAAAAGAATTTAATCAAAATTAAAGCTAAACTTAAATTAATAAATTTATTAATTCCTTTACAAATTAACATTATAATATTAACTTTATTTCTTTACTTAATAATAAATTAAAATTTTTAATATAAACAAATCAATTGCAATAAAAAATTATTTTTTTAAAGTACAACTAATAAAATGTTCATCAGATACTTGGTATAAATCTAAATCTGGTTCTGCATATTTTTTAAAATTACGAAAATCAAAAACTTCATTTTCAGCATCATAAAAATTTTCATTAAGTTGAATACGAGAACGATAAATACTAGTTAATAAAAAATCATTTAACAATTTTTTAGTATAAGGATGTATAGGATTACTAAAAATTTTTTCACAAGGAGCTTTTTCAACAATCATACCCTTATATAAAACAATAATATTTTCAACTAAAGAAGCAACAATACTTAAATCATGTGTAATAAAAATCATAGACATATTATATTTTCTTTGCATATCTTTAATTAAATTCAAAATTTCTTGTTGAGCTATAACATCTATAGCAGTAGTAGGTTCATCTGCAATTAACAATTTCGGATGACAAATCAAAGAAATGGCTATAGATATTCTTTGGCATAATCCTCCGGATAATTGATATGGATAAGATTCCAAAACTTTATAAGGATCAGAAATCTCTACCTGCTTTAATAATTGTATAGACTGAAGAAAAGCCTGTTTACCATATAATCCCTTGCGTAATTTTAAAATTTCAAACATTTGTGTTTTTATTTTAAACAAAGGATTTAAACTGGAAACAGGATCTTGAAAAATAATACTAATTTCTTGACCACGAATTTTACGCATCTGATGTTCATTGAAATTAGATATTACTTCTTGATTAAAAATAATTTGTCCTTGAACGATTTTTTGATTCTTGTGTAAAAGTTTTAAAATTGATAAAGCAATTTGACTTTTTCCGGAACCAGATTCGCCTATAATAGCCAAAGTTTCTTGTTCTTTTAATTCAAAATTAACTCCTCGAACCGCTTTTACCAAAGAATTTTCAGATTGAAAATAAGTATGTAAATTTTTTACTTGCAACAAATTCATATTATCTCATCCTTTAATAATTAAAAATTACAATAAATCAATATCAATAACTCCAAAATAACTTTAATAATGTTTTAAACTTGTTTAATTTAATAATTAAATTTTTTTAAATTTAAATTAATAAAATTATCTTGTAACATTATCTTGTAACTTTTAAATTTGCAAATATCTATTTTAAATTATTTATTACATAACTATTATTGTAAATAATTTTAAATATTTTAACATTGCGTTTCGTAATAAGGAATACAAGGAATAGCGTTTAATAATGATTTAGTATAAAAATGTATAGGTTTTTGGAAAATTTCTTGTGTAGGAGCTAATTCTACCAATTGACCTTGATACATTACTCCGATTCTATCGCTAATATATTGAGCCACTCCTAAATCATGAGAAATAAACAAATAAGTCACTTTATATTTAGTTTTAAAATCATTTAAAAGATCTAAAATTTGTTTTTGAACAGTTACATCTAATGCAGAAACAATTTCATCACAAACTACAAATTTTGGTTTTAAAATTAATGTTTTAGCTATATTAACTCTTTGTCTTTGGCCTCCGCTTAATTCAGCCGGATAACGTTCCATTAAATCTAAAGATAATCCACATTTTTCCATAATATTTATAATCTGTTGATGATACTTAGGATCTTTATAACCCGAAACTTTTTGATGAATTATTAAACCTTCGCCAATAATATCACGCACTTTAAATTTAGGATTTAAAGCTGAAAAAGAATTTTGAAAAATAATTTGTAAATCAGGACGCCACCTTTTCATTTGACTAGGCTTTAAAATACTTAAATTAATCTTTAAATCATCTTCGGGAAAATACCAAACATTACCGTAATTATTTTTTTGTAATTGTATAATTAATTGGCCTAAAGTAGATTTTCCTGAACCTGATTCGCCGATAATACTTAAAGTTTCTTGTTTGAAAATAGATAAATTAATATTGTAATTGGCTTGGAAAATTTTTTTATTAACCTTAAAAGATTTATGCAAATTTTCAACTTTAAATAAAATTTTGGATTTGGTTATATCCATTATTTATACCTCTTTCTTCGGATAAAGATTAATTTTATCGCCTATATAATCATATCTATTATTCAATAAATTCATTAATACCTTCTGCTATAAAATTAAAAGCTAAATTAGTAAAAATAATAAACATCATCGGGAAAAAGAATAATCTCGGATAGCTATAAATATAAGCTTTATTAAGACTCAATAACATCCCCCATTCTGGAATAGAATTATCTAAACCAATTCCGATAAAACCAAAAGAAGAAGCTACTAAAATAACACTACTTAAACTTAAAACTACTCTAATCAATAAAGTAGTTAATAAATGAGGAAAAATATGTTTTCGAATAATATAACTATGACTAGCTCCTAAGGCTAAAGCGTTTTTCACAAAATCTTGACTAGATATTTTAATCGTAGCATTTTTAATATTTTTAATAAATGTTGGCAAATAACAAATAGATAAAACCATAATTAATTGATACATTCCAGTTTTTAAAAAAAACATAATTAGAAATGCTAAAATAAAATCTGGAAACACAATTAAATAATCGCAAATAAAATTCGTTATCATATCCCAAAAACCCGAAAAATAACCACCTAAAATTCCTAAAATTACTCCTATCACAAAACTAATAGAAACAGAGATACAAGCTATATATAAAGATGTTATAGTACCTCTGAGCAAATAAGCAAAAACATCATGACCTAAAGAATCTGTTCCGATCCAATGATAAGATCCGGGTTCTAAAAAAGATCCATACATCGAATTCCACATAGAAGTTTTATTTGGGATAATAATAGGAAGAATAAAAGTAATCCCCAATAAAAAAAATAATAAAATCAAACCCACTAATAAAATTTTATTTCTCTTATATAAAAAACTTAAAAAATAAAATATTTTTTTTGGAATAATAAAATATACCTCCTTATCATTTTCAACAGAAAAAAATTATTTTTTAGTAAAAGTAGGATCAATAAAATAACATAAAAATTCAAATAAAATCCCAATCAAACTAATAACTAAAGATAAAATTATTACGCAACATTGCAAAACAGGAAGATCTCTTTGATTAAAAGAATTAAACATTAATAAACCTAAACCATTTAAATTGAAAATACTTTCTAAAACGATAGCGCCACTTAACATAAAATTAAAAATTAAACTAACATGAGTAAGAATGGGAACTAAAGAATTTTTTAATATATGTTTAAACCAAATTCTTTTATTAGATAAACCTTTTGCTCTAGCAGCTATAACAAAAGGTTTTTCCGAAACAGATATTAAAGTGACACGAGCAATACGGAAAATTGAAAAAACTGCTACTAAACTTAAAGAGATAATAGGTAAAATCCATGATTTAACTTGATCTAATCCTGAAATAGGTAATAAATTCAAATAAAAAGCTAAAAAATATTGTAATAAAAAACCAATAATAAAACTAGGCATAGAAATAAACAAAATAGAAGTAAAAATCAAAATATAATCTATTTTACTTTTGAAATTTATAGCAGCTAAGTAACCTAAAAAAATTCCTATTAATGAAGCTATTAAACAACTTACACAAGTTATTGTAAAAGTAATTTTAAAAGATTTTGTAAATAAACTTAAAGCCGACATTTGAGGATACGCATAAGACTGACCAAAATCCCATTTAAAAATGATTTTAGAAATATAATTCCAAAATTGTTCTAAAAAAGTTTTATCTAACCCTAATTGAATTCTTAATTGTTCTCGTTGTTGAAAAGTACTTTTATAACCTAATAAAGATATAACAGGATCTGAAAAAAATTTCATAGCACTAAAAATTAATATAGCAACAATGAAAAAAATTAATCCGACATAAAATAATTTTTTGACAAAATACTTGTGAAAAAACATTTAATCCAAGCTGCTCCTTTAATCTATCACATAATTTGCTTAAATTTCTTAAAAATAAAAAATTTTTATTTAAAAAATGTAGTGAATTTAAATTTTACGTAATTTAGTTATATCTAGTTCCCCGAGTATATTAATGTTAAAATTTTCTATATTTTTACGCATAGCTATTTCAGAATATTTTTGGCAATACAAAGGAATAATAGCATATTGACGAAATAACAATTGATGAAAATTACGAACTTGCTGATAATAATCGGAGTTATTAGTATTCAATTTTAAATTATTTAAACCTTGAACAATTTCTTCGCTATCTGATAATTGATGCCAACGCATAAATCCTCCTTTTTCTTTAGGACCAAAAAAATAATTAAGAACATAATAAGGTGTGATATCTTCTAAATTTTCTGAAATCATTAACATATCAAAATCGCCTTTTTCTCCTTGATTAGCCAATTCATTCAATTCTCTAATTTCATGCTTAACATTAAAACCTTCTTTTTTCAAAAAATCAGCTATACGACTAGCATAACGATAAGAAACAGGAGATGTCGGATTAATACTAAAAAAACTTATTTCTTTGCTATTATCAGGTTTTCGACTTAAAACCGAATTATCAAAATTAGGTGCTTCTAAATAACCTATCATGCGTGGATCTGACATACTATTAACTACTTGATAACGATCTAAATCTTCGCCTAATTGTTCTAAAAATTGTTGTTTTTTAGCCGAAGATAATGTTTCGACAATGTTTTTACGTTCTTCAATTGATAATTTTTGGCAATTTAAAAACAAATATGTTATAGCTAGTGATTCTGGTTTTATAATTTGTAAATCAGAAGATCGAGATAAATCTTTGGATGAAGTTTGATCAAGAAGAAGAAAAGATATATCAATATCTCCTTTTTTAAGGTGCATATTGATAGTTTGAGTATCTGGAATGCAAGAAAAATTGATTTGTTCAATATTACTATCATTATAATTATCTTTTCTATAATAATCAATAAAACGATCTAATTTAATATTATTGTTATCAAAATATTTTAACTGAAAAGGACCTAAACCAATTCGACGATTAGGTTTATTATCACCTTCAAAGAAAACAATAGGTATTTTACTTAAATGATAATAATTTTGATAATTTGATGGATCTGAATTATCTTTAAAAAGAATAAAAAAACGATTTGTATCATCATTATCTGGTTTAATATCTTGAATAAAATTCGAGTGTTCACCACCCATTTGTTTATCATACAGAACATTATTAAGAACATCTCGATTCTTCAATATACGCCCATTATGAAATTTAATACCCGAAGATAAACAACATTGATAATATCCTGCAAATTCACCTTCTGTTATTTTTTCTGGCATAGCAGTTAAAAGACAAGGTTTATATTCATGTTTTAAAACCTTATTTTCTTTAAAAGGATATCCTTTGATTAAATATTCATGTAATAAATTTCTAATATAACTATTAACAACCGTATTAGCTCCTTGTCCCAAGATCCCAAAACCTTCTTGTACCGGAACTATTGAACCTAAATTTAAAATATGTTTATTTTGTTCATTTAAATTATTTCTGCTTTTTTGATATTTTTTTATAATAATTAATAACATAATTACTATAAAAACACTTATTATTAAAGTAAAAAATTTTTTATTTTGTAAAGTGCGAAAATGTATCATAAAAATATACCTAAACTCCCTAATAAAATTCTACTTAAAATAAAAAATAAAAATCATATTCTTTTTATAATCACCTCTATTCCTTCTGAAAATTTTAAAATATTTAACAACAAAATATTAATTATTATACCAATTATTTTATAATATAAAAAATATAATAATATTTATTTATATAAGTTTTTTTAATTCATATTTATAAAATGAATACAACTTTTTGTTAATTTTATAATTATTATTATGTTATAAAAAATAAAAGACAAAACATTTATAAATAATTTATTTATATAAAATGATTTTTTTCATTTTTAAAAACATAATTTTATATTATCATAATAAATTCACATCTTTACTACAATAGGAATTCCTAATAATTTTAATCCTTCTTCCAAAACTATACAAATACTTTGAATTAATAAAATAAGACCTTGTTGTAACTCAAATTTAGAAGTTAAAATTTTTTCTTTTTCATATAAATAATTAGTATGTTGGGATAATTTTAATAAATAACGAGCTAACAGACTAGGCATATTGTTTTGAATAATTTTTTCCAAAATCCCAGGAAAATCATCTAACAATTTCACAATAATAAAATAATAATCTTTTTGGAAATAATTATTTAAAAATAACCAATTCAATTTATCTAATTCGATATTAAATTTTATTTTAGAAATAATCGACTTTAAACGTACCAAAGTATATTGTAAATAAGGCCCTGTGTTTCCTTCAAATTTAATCATCTTTTCTAAATTAAAATCAATATTTAAATGACGATCATTTTTTAAATCATTAAAAAAAATGGCACCAATAGCAATTTTTTCTGCTATTTTAGTTATATTTGTTTTTGATAAATTGTTATTTCTATTTTCAATAATTTTTTCAATCTTATTCCGAGCATGATTAATAATATCTATTAATTTATAATCTTGGTGTTTTCGAGTAGAAATTTTGACTTTATTTAAACAAATTAAACCAAAATTCACATGTTGAATATCAAAATCATATCCCATTCGTTTCATAATCGCAATTAATTGTTGATAATGTAATTTTTGTTCATTGCCTACCACATATAACATTTTCTGAAAATGAAATTTTTGAGCACGATATAGTAAACAAGCCATATCTCTCGTTAAATAAAGAGTACTGCCGTTATCTTTTTGAATTAAAGCTGAAGGTATATCTTTTAAAGGAAAAATATAGGCTTTTTGATCAACAATAATTAATTTTTGTTGATATAACCTTTTAACTAAGCGTAAAGCTTTTTGATGATAAAAAGATTCCCCTATATAAAAATCAAATGAAATACCTAATAATTTATAAATTTTTCGAAATTCTTTTAAAGAAATACGCCGAAACAAACGCCATAATTTAAATATTTGTTCATCTTTTTCTTCTAATTTTTTAAAAATATTTTTAGCTTCCGAATGGAGAATAGTATCAGTTTGTACTCGTTTATGAAACAAAATATAAAGTTTTTGCAATTCATCAATAGGATTATTTAAAAGCAAATCTTCTTTACCCCATTTTTGATAAGCTAAAATCATTTGACCAAATTGAGTTCCCCAATCTCCTAAATGATTAATACCAATAGTTATAAAACCTAACTTGCGATAAATATTTTTTAAAGCATTACCAATAATAGTAGAACGTAAATGACCAATAGAAAAATTTTTCGCAATATTAGGAGAAGAATAATCTAAAATAACCACCTGATTGTTAATAGATTTTTGAGCATAATTTTTAGATAATTTATAAATTGAACTTAAAATTTGTTGACTAATGAAACCTCTTTGTAATTTAATATTTAAAAAGCCATTAGCCAATTGAACTTCTGATACTTCTGTTAAATTTAATAAAATTTTTTTAAAATCATTAAAAATCTTTAATAAATCATTATTCCATTGTTTCTGATAGATAAATAAAGGCAAATACAAATCCCATAATAAATCTTTATCATAATATTTCACTATAGACTTAATATTAAATTTTGTATTTAAAATATTAGTGATTTGGGTTTGCAATTTTTGCAAATACATAAAAAAATTCTCCTAATTTTTTTGAAAAAATCATTTCAATTTAATATTGAAGTTAATATTATTATTTAAAAAAAAGAAAATTATATTTAAAATATCCTCTATCAGAATAGTTTAAATATAATTAATTCTTAATTCTTCAATAAAAATTATTATTCTAAAAACTGAATAAATTCCTTAAATGTTTGAGGCAAAGGAATATCAAATTGTAATCTTTTTCCTGTCCAAGGATGATTAAAATATAATTTTTTTGCGTGCAAAAGTTGAGACGAAACCGAATATTTTTTGGAATTATATAAATTATCCCCTATAATAGGATGTTTTAAATAACTTAAATGCACACGAATTTGATGAGTACGGCCTGTTTCTAGTTGAATTTCCAAAAGAGAATAATTATTAATTTTTTTTAAAGTAGTAAAGTGTGTAATAGCTATTTTACCTTGAGAGGCTACAGACATTTTCAAAGGATTACGATGATCTCTTTTAATAGGCAAAATTATAGTGCCTGCTTGATCTAAAAAACCTTCAATTAAAGCATAATATATTCGTGTAATACTTTTATTTTGTAATAATTGTTGCATTTTATCAACTACTTCTATTGTTTTACCTACTAAAATCAAACCTGTAGTATCCTTATCTAAACGATGAATAATGCCCATGCGTTCACTCAAAGGCATTTTAATAAAATCTTTAAGTTGATACAATAAACCATTAATTAAAGTAACACCTCGAAAACTAACCGAAGGATGAACTATCAAATTAGCAGGTTTATTAATAACAGCCAAATATTGATCTTCATAAATAATTTCTAAATTCAAATTAATAGGAGATAAAAAATTAGATTTTTCAATTAATGTAGATAAATTTATCGTGACTATATCTTGACTCTTCAAAAGATTGCTCTTTTTAACTAAAGCATTATTCACTAACACTTGATAATGAGCAATTAATTTTTGAACTTGATTTTTAGTCAACCCAATTTTAATAGTAACAAAATCATCTAAACGTACTCCATTAAATTTCGTTTCCACAATAAATTTTTTTATCATAAAACCTAAATCCCAAAAATAATAAATTCTTAATTATATCTATATAAATCTAATATTAATTTATAATAAATATTATTCTTAATCATTGGATTTTTTCGATAAATCTTGATTTTCGTTAGATTTTTTCGATAAATCTTCATTTTCAGATTTTTTATTTTCAGAAATATCATCGAAAGATTCATTATTATTAATGACATCAGAATTATTTAATTTATCATTAGAAGCTTCTCCAAGAGTATCATTTTGATTTTGATTTGGTAAATAACCTAAATTTTCATTTTGTTCTTGATCAAACCAACTTAGTTTACCTGTTGAATATATCTCTGCAACATCTTTAGTAACTAAAGTTTCTATTTTTAATAAATATTTAACCAAATTATTTACAAAATTTTTATGCTTTAAAAGAGTTAATTTAGCTAATTGATAACATTCATTAATAATATTTTTCACTTCTAAATCTATCTCCGAAGCCTTAGAATCTGAAAAATTTCTTTCAGATTGACTAAATTGAACCAAACCTACCTTACTCATTCCATATTTAATTACCATTGTTCTAGCAATGTGACTAGCATGATCGAAATCAGCATATGCTCCATTAGAAATATCATCTAAAAAAATTTCTTCTGCAGCTCGACCACCTAAAGCGATCGCAATATTAATAATTAATTTTTTTCTTGACTTAAAATTAGAACTTTCGCTATCAGGAGAAATAATATTATATCCGCCAACAGAACCTCTCGGAATAATAGTAATTTTACGAACTTTTTCAATATTATCTAAAACAACAGCTAAAACACCATGACCTGCTTCATGATATGCCACTAATTTTTTTTCTTTTTTAGATAAAAAATCTTTTTTACGTGTAGAACCGATTAATATACGATCAATAGCCTCATTAATATCTTGAGGTTCTATAGTTAAACTACGACGACGTACCGCTAATAAAGCAGATTCATTTAAAACTCCTTCTAATTGAGCTCCACTAAAACCAATAGTTTCCTCAGCAATTTCATTTAAATTAACTTCTGGACTAAAACGTTTATTTCTAGCATGTAATTCTAAAATAGCTCTACGATCTCTTGCGCTTGGTAAATTAATAGTAAAACGACGATCAAATCTACCAGGTCTTAAAATCGCTGAATCCAACAATTCAGGTTTATTAGTAGCAGCTATAACAATAATTTCTGTATTTGAATTGAAACCATCCAATTCTACTAATAATTGATTTAAGGTATTATCATGTTCTGAATGATGACTACGAGTACCTCTTTTATGAGCTAAACTTTCTACTTCATCAATAAAAATAATACAAGGAGAATGCTGAGCAGCTTTTTGAAATAAATTACGCACACGAGAAGCCCCTACTCCTACATATTTTTCCACAAATTCCGATCCAGAAGTCGCAAAAAAAGCTACTCCCGCTTCTCCCGCTACAGCCTTAGCTAATAAAGTTTTTCCAGTACCAGGAGGTCCGGATAATAAAACCCCTTTAGGAATACGGGCTCCCATATCTTTATATTTTTGCGGATATTTAAGAAAATCAATAATTTCTTGCATCTCAATTTTCTCTTCAGAAAATCCAGCTATATTTTTAAAAGTAATATTGCTTAGTAAATCGACTTGATCTTTTTTGCCAATATATTTCTCGCCCATTTGTTCAAAAAATTTATTAGTAGTAGATTTAAATAAAGAATATAATAAATAACAACTAATTAATGGCAAAATAAAACCAATAGCATCAACTAAAGGACCAAATCCTAAATATGGAGGATCTGTGTGAGGATTATCTAAAATTGTTTGATAAGAAGAATCATTTTGAGACTTTTCTACAATAATATCGATGATTTTATGATAAATTTTGTCAGATACAGAATAATATGTGATTATTTTTTCTTTACCTAAAATATCATCAGAAGTATCTAATATTTTAACTTGTAAATCATATAAAGTCGGTATACTACGAACTATTTTTGGTTTAATTTCTTTAACTTTAACATTCTTTTTCGGATTTTCTAAAACATTTATTAATTCCATAACATGATTAGGTTGTTTCATAATTTGGTCAAATATATTATTCATAGACATAATTACTCCCAAAAATCCTATAATACCTATCAAATGCCAAATAGTAATATGTTGAAAATATTTTTTGTAAAAATCGATCATAATTTCTTATTCCTTTTTTATAACATTTTTATATTATGTCTCAAAAATGATTTTTAATAATAATTAATTTTTAATTATATCTGTTCCTAAATATTTTTGTAAAACTATAGGCACAATAACACTACCATCTTGATTTTGGTAATTTTCTAAAATTGCCGCCATAGTTCTACCTATAGCTAAAGCCGAACCATTTAAAGTATGTACTAATTTACCTTTATCTTGTAAATTTGTTTTAAACTTAATATTAGCTCTACGTGATTGAAAATCTTCCGCATTGCTAATAGAAGCTATTTCACAATACTTTTGTTGACTAGGTAGCCATACTTCGATATCATAAGTTTTACTCATACTAAAACCTAAATCACCAGTGGATAACATCATAATACGATAAGGTAATTGTAATTTATCTAAAATAACAGCAGCATCTTTTAACATATTATCTAAAACCATATAAGATGTTTCTGGTTCTACAAATTGAATTAATTCGACTTTATTAAATTGTTTCTGTCTCCAAATTCCTTTAGTATTTTTACCAGAAGCTCCTGCTTCCTCGCGAAAACAAGTAGTGTAACTAACATATTTAATAGGTAATTTTTTAATATCTAAAATTTCTTGACGATGCAAATTAATAGTAGGAACTTCAGCTGTCGGATTTAAATACCAATTATAATTATTTAATTGTAATTTAAAAACATCTTGAGAAAATTTAGGTAATTGACCTGTAGCGAACATAGATTGTTGATTAACTATAAAAGGCGGTATTATCTCAAAATATTTATTAGACACATGAGTATCTATCATAAAATTAATTAAAGATCTTTCCAAACGGGCTCCTAATCCTTTTAAAACAACAAATTTACTACCAACAATTTTAGAAGCTTTTTGAAAATCTAAAATATTTAAACTTACACCTAATTGGAGATGATCCTTAATAACAAAATCATAGTAACGAGGTTTAATAATAGAATGATATACCTCTATATTATCAGCTTCACTTTTTCCTATCGGAACACTTTCGTGGGGAATATTAGGTAAGCAATACAAAACATTCATAAATTTTTCTTCAATTATCTTTAAGCTATTTTGTAATTTGTTTAAATCTTCTTCATGATGGATATTACCATCTAAAATACTTTCTGAATTTTGATTAATAAATGATCTATTGCTTTTTGGACGAGAAAATTGATTCTTGAAATATTTTATACTTTCAATTTTTTTTAAAAGTTGATTTTTAGATTTATATAAAAAAATTAATGTGTCCAATAAATCTTCATTAACAAATCGATTTTTCAATTTATTCTTCACTAGGTCTATATTTTTAAGTATAAATTTAATATCTAACACGACTTATAAAACCTCTTTGTGGTATCGATTAATTAAATAAATTTTTTTAATAAAAATTTAATTTTTTTTCATAAACAAAGATATAAATTAATTAATAGATATATTATTCAAAGTAATAGCAGCGTTTCTTTTCTTTCTATTTACATAATTTCCTACATAAATACCTTTAGATAAACCTTTATCTAATTTTTTGCAAACTATACTATAATATAAAGAAGCTTCACGAAAATCTTTAGCATTTTTTAATTTCTTAAAATAAGTTTTAGTAGATGATTTAAAATCACTATTACGTAATCTACGTTTATTATTAGTAATAATTCTTTTTTTTTGTTGTTTAATATTTGCCATTTACATAAATTCCTTTTTTAAATTTAGATTATTTAAATATTTTTTCATTATTAAAATTATAAAATTTTTTTCGAATTAAAAAAAATGTCTATGCTAAATTATATATTAATAACTCAAATTAAAAAACGTCTATGCTACATTATATATTAATAACATTCGTTTTTTATTAGTTTTTGTTTAAATATTTATATAAAATCATTAAATTTTATTAAAATATCTCTCCAGATAAAAGATAAAAATATAATTAATTTTTTTATCTAGGATTATTTCTTAGTAAAATAATATACTAATGAAAAATATAAATTTAAATTTAACAAAAAACATATTTCAACGTATACATATCCTATTATAACATTATTAGATATTATTGAATTAAAGAAAAAAATTTGTTAGAATAAAAGTGAAAAATTTATTAAAATAAATTTAATTATATAAGTTTATATTAAAAATTTATTTAATAAAAATTAATGATAAGGAGAATATACATGGTAGTATGTCAATAATTAAAGATTTATTATCTATCCCAACAATTTTAGATTTAGATAAAAGATTACCTAAATCTGATTTATGGGATTGCAAAGATTATTATTTACTTATCATGGATTTACCAGGTTTTACTAAAGAACAAGTGAAAATTTCCGTTAATGAAGGCCGTTTAACTATTGAAGCAGATAATCGTTGTCCACAAACAAAAAAATCCCAATCTATAAATAAAAATGATTCTACTAAAGAAAACAATTCCTCAAATGATTTTTGTTGCTCAATGGATAATTGTTCTGATTGCGAATTATTATATCAAGAAAGATTTTATGGCAAAATAGAACGTACCTTTAATTATAATTTTATACACTTAACTAGCGTAAAAGATATTGAAGGTAAATTAGAAAACGGATTATTAACACTGAAAATTAGTAAAAAAACACAAATCCAACCAAATCAAGAATTTGTACAATTAAAATAATTTATATAAAAATAAAAAAAATTCAAAAATTGATGTTTTTGAATTTTTTTATTTTTTTTATATAAATTATTTTTATTTCAAGTTAATTAATTTAAATAAATTCTTTTAAAATTTTTTTTGTATACATTAATTCGTCTTTATGTTTTAAATCTTGACGTTTATCATATTTTTTTTTACCACGAGCTAAAGCGATTTCTAACTTAAACAAATTACGTTGATTAAATATTTTAACAGGAATTAAAACAAAACTATGAGTTTTTATTTTATTTTTAATTTGTAAAATTTCTTTTTTTTTAAGTAAAAGTTTCTTTTTTCTATTATCGATATAATCAAAATCATTACTATAAGAATATTTAGTAATTTTCATATTAATAACAAATAATTCATTATTATCAAAACAAACATAAGAATTATCTAAATGAACTTGACCTAAACGAATAGATTTTACTTCATTACCTAAAAGTTGAATACCAGCTAAATACTTTTTATCCAAAAAATAATCATAATTAGCTTTTTTATTAAAAATAATCTTTTGTTTCATAAAATACCTAAAAAAATATCAATTATTGAAATTTAACCAAAAAACCAATTATTAAAAAAAATTATATAAATCGATTTATAGATTTTTTTATATTATTATGTGCAAAATTCAATATTTGAAACCAATATATTCCTTATAATATAAATTATCAATAATATTTTAATAAAATTTATTAATTACTTATTAACTATTAAAAAAATATAATTATTTAGTTTATTTCTAATCTCTTAAAATTTCAAAATATTATTGATTTTTATTTTAAAATCATAAACTGAAAGCAAATGTTTAATATTTTAAATAAAATTTGTATATTTTTTTTATCCATAAATATTAAACAAGATAAAAAATTAATTCTGTTCTATTTTCCTATATTTTAACAAAGCTTTTTCAACAATAGATATTGCTTCTTGAAAATCTTCTATTTGTTGAATTTTAATAACTTTCTTTTCTAAATCTTTATAATGTAATAAAAAATGTTCTATTTCTGATAATAAAAATTTTGGTATATCTGATAAATTAACATATTTTTTAAACATCAAATCTTTTACAGGAACAGCAATAATTTTATCATCTTGTTGACCATTATCTAACATACGAATAACTCCGATAGGACGACATTCAACTAATATCATTGGATCTAAAATTTCTTGAGTCAAAACAAAAACATCTAAAGGATCATTATCATCGCATAAAGTCAAAGGAATGAAACCATAATTAGCTGGATAAACAAAAGCTGTGTTTAAATAACGATCTAAAATTAAATAACCAGTTTCTTTATCTAATTCATATTTTTTTTTACTACCACGAACAATTTCTATAAAAACTAAAAAATTATGACCTGATAATCTATCAGAACTAATCAAATTAAAGTTACTATCCATTCAATACCTACCATTTTAATTTTATTAAGAACATCAATTAATTATAATTTTTATTTATTATTTACTCAAGCTAAACGTGCATTAAAAAAAGCTTTTTTATGTATTGATAAAGTTTTCTTATATAAAACATTAATATTTAAATGATGAAAAAAAGAATTATAAAAAATTTGTTGTTTTTTATCTGTTCTTAAAATTAATAAATGATCGATAGGTTTAATTTGTTCAATATTATTTTCATCTTGAAAAATTTCATAAAAATTTAAATAAAAATCACTTAATTGTTCGTTTTTTTCTAACTTTAATAAAAAACCTAAAGTCTTATGTTCTGCATTATTTGTAATATCTAAATTCATTTCATATAAAGGCTTTATACGTTGATTATTAATCGAATAATTAACTTCAAAAAGACTTGGAATAAATACGCGACTAAAACTTAATAAGACATTAAATAACAAATTACGATCTAATTCATCAATATCACTTAATTCATTAATTTTCTCTAATAAGTTATTAATAGAAACTTTCATCGATTCTTCATCAGAATCAGAAATTTCCATTAAATGTTGAATATAAATAACTAAATGTTTTCGAAAATTATCTACATCAAAATTTTCATCTCTAAGATTAATAATTTCATGAATTAATTCTAAAATACGGATAGATTAATTGCGTTTTATACAACGATTTGTATTTGTTGCTTTATTTACAATCAGCCCCCGTCCAAACCGGACAAGCAAGTTTCCCAGCATCCGGCTTTCCATAATTTACTCTCTTTCGA
>JAUZJE010000008.1:0-24139 GCA_032886695.1 'Waltheria sp.' little leaf phytoplasma | reverse complement strand
GGCTAAAACAAGATCTGAACCTTACTGTTAGTAAGGATAAGTCCAAAATTGTGAAAGCCAGTAAAGGAACGAGGTTTCTATCCTACATGATTAAGGTGAACCCCACCAATAAAACCCGGGAAAGGAAGACAACCAAGAATTTCTTAAATGGCAAAGTTCTAGTCCGAATTCCCCAAGCGAAAGCCAAAGAATATGGGCATGAATATGAAGTAGTTAGTCAAAATGATTTTATTATCAAATGATTCTTATGATAATTATAAGAAAGATAAGAAGATATAATAAAAAAATTATCCAACAAGTTAGAACAGGATTTATAACTGTTGATTAGTAAAAGACAGATTCCGAACTTATTTCAGTTCATAATAACGTTAAATCTTTATCTTATATGGTTAAAGTAAATTCTACCGACAGCTATCGAAATAACAAAAAAAACACTCAGAAATTCTTTAAAGGGAAAGTAATAATCTCAATTTCAAAGCATAAATTTGGCAAATATGCAAAAGAATGTTGTTATAAAATCTCATCTTATGAAATATTAGCTAATAGATAGGAATTAAAGATTAATTGCAAATTTAAAAAAACTTTTTTAAAATTTTTTAAAATATATTATTTATTTTTAAATATTAATTAATTTTGATTTGATGTTAATTTTTATAAAAAGTTAATTTTATTATAATTAAATAATTCGCAATAATAACTAGAATATTGAATATTGTTATAAACTTATTAATATCATATTAATGATATTTTTAGAAATTTATAATTTTACAAGAGTTTAAAAAGAAGATTTATTAGTGACCAATTTCTAATGACAAATGTGAAAGAAAAATTAATTTTTTAAATTTATTTAATTTTTTTTCAATTTATTTTTATTATTTTGTTTTAAATTTATTTAATTAAAAAATATTTTAATTGTAAAGCGGGTTTTTTAATGATATGCAACAAATATATGATATTTTAGTTATAGGTGGCGGTCCAGGAGGTTATGTTGCAGCTATCAAAGCTGCTCAGTTAGGTGCTAAAGTGGCTTTAATTGAGAAACATAAAATAGGTGGCATTTGTTTAAATTATGGTTGTATACCTACAAAAGCTTTTTTAAAAAGTGCTAAAGTTTGGGATTTATGCAAAAATGCTAGTCAATTCGGATTGAATAATATAGAAAATATTTCTTTTGACTGGAAATCTATATTACAACGTAAAGATAAAATTGTGAAAAATTTGACTAGTGGAATAGCTTTTCTTTTGAAAAAAAATAAATCAATTGATTTATTTTTTGGTTCAGCAGAAGTTGTAAATGCTTATCAAGTTGTTGTGAATAATCAAATTTTAAAAACTAAAAAACTTATTATAGCGACCGGTTCTCACGCTTTTATACCTCCTATACCAGGAGCTAAAGAATCTTATTTAGATAAATATTTATATACCAGTAAAGAATTAGTACAATTAGAAACCTTTCCTAAAAAAATAATTATTATAGGCGGAGGAATAATAGGTGTTGAATTTGCTACTATTTTTAATAAATTCGGATCTGAAGTGATTATTTTAGAAAAACAAAAATCTATTATTAGTTCAATGGATAACGATATTATAATTGCTTATACTAAAAATCTTAAAAATGCCAATGTTAATGTTATGACAGAAGCTAATGTAATTAAGATTGATAAAAATACTGTTTATTATGAATATCAACAAAATGTATTCCAAGAAACAGCAGATATTATTTTGATGGCTGTCGGAACAAAACCTAATTTAATAGGTTTAGATAAATTAAATTTAACTATGGATAGAAATGGTATTTTGACTGATAATTTTTTACAAACTTCTATACCTGATGTATATGCTATTGGAGATGTTAATGGTAAATATATGTTAGCTCATGTTGCAAGTCATGAAGGTATTATAGCTGCACACCATGCTTTAAATTTAAAAGATCAAATTAAACCTATTAATTATGAGCATGTTCCTTCATGTATTTATAGTTTTCCTGAAATAGCTTCTATCGGTTGCACAGAACAACAAGCTAAAGAACGTAATTTAAATTATAAAATTTCTAAAATTCCTGTTCAAGCAATAGGTAAAGCTCATGCTGATGGCGATTTGGAAGGTTTTGCAAAATTAATTGTTGATAAAAATACACTTCAAATTTTAGGTATGCATATTTATGCTTATAATGCTACAGAATTAATTACTGAAACTGGGGCTTTAATGGCATTTAATGGCACAGCGTATAACGCTACGGAAATAATTCATCCTCATCCAACTTTAACAGAATTAAATTTAGAAACTTTTTTAGGAGCTGTGGATAAACCTATTCATTTGTAAAGAAAAACGTTTTATTTATCTTATTAAAAAATTAAGTTTTTATGAAAACAATATTATTTAATTTTGAATTAAATAAAAATTTTTATATGATTATAAATAGAATATTTTTGGCAAAAAGGAGGAGATTATAATCCTCCCTTTTAATTCGTGATTTTGAATTGTAAATATATATTTTAGTTATGGCACCAAAAATATCTAAATATCAAATAATCTAACCAATTATTATTACTGATAAAAAAATTTCCTCGAAAGAAAAGAAAAACATCAGGAACTGAATTTATTCTTAAAAGTTGGTTACGACGAAGTTAATTAGTTAAGAAGGTACTTGTTCCGAATAATTAAGTTTTCTAAGATAAGAAGATCGTTGGTAAATACAAGGATTAATTATCTCCTAAAAAAAGGCATAAAGATTTGTTATTAAATTAATCTATAATGAGATAAAAAAACATTAGTTTCGACAATAAAGCGATTTTTTTAGTAATCGGAGATTTAAAAATTAATGGGGGGTATTAAAAAGCTCTCCTAAGAAAAATGCTAATAACCTTGATAGTGTGAAAGAAGTTGATATTAAAAAAATAAATTTAAAATTTATAATTCAATAAAAAAATATAATAGGTATTTATCATTATAATAACAAAATAGAATCAAAATATAATAGTAAATAAAAAACAATTTAATTTATTTAAATTATAAAAAATATTAAATATTAGAGTTTATTTTTTATATTCGGTGTTTAATTATTTCCCAAGTCTAAAATAAAAGGTATTAATGTTTTTAAGATTTTAATTTTATGAAGTTTTTTAATTTTTTAAATTTAAAAAAAGAACATAGGAGTTTTTTGGATTAAATATATGTTATTAATTGATACTCATACACACTTAAATTTAAATGATTATGAAAAAGATTTAAAAGAAGTTATAGAGAAAGCCAATAATAATGGAATTAAATATTTTATCGTTCCAGGATTAAATGCTCAAACTAATGCAAAAGCTTTTCAGTTAGCTTTAGAATACGAATGTATTAAAATTGCAGTGGGTATACATCCATGCTATTGGCAAAATGAAGATCCTATGACTATTCAACAATATTTGAGGTTGCCACAAGTTGTAGCAGTAGGAGAAATCGGTATTGATTTATATAGAGATAAAACTTCTTTACATATTCAAAAAAAAAATTTACAAATTCAATTAGATTTAGCTCTTAAATATAATTTACCTGTTATTTTGCATGCTCGAGAAGCTTTTGAAGAAGTTTATCAAGTTTTATTGCCTTATCGAAATAAACTTAAAGGAGTTTTTCATTGTTTAGTAAATAATTTAGAAGAGGCTCAAAAGGCTGTCGAATTGGGATTTTATATAGGTATTGGTGGTATTGTTACTTATAATAATGTTTTAGTAGCTCATGAAGTAGCTTGTAAAATACCTCTAGATAAAATATTATTAGAAACTGATTCTCCTTTTTTAACACCTTTTCCTTTGGAAAAAACAAAACGTAATGAACCTGCTTATTTGAGTATTATTGCTGAAAAGATTGCTTATTTACGACAAATAAGTTTATCCGATGTTATTAAGCAAACTACTAAGAATGCTAAAAATCTTTTTTTAATTGATAAATTATAATTTTAAATTTGATATAATTTTTTAATTCAAATTTAATTTAGAAAGAGAAGGATAATGAATTTTATATGTTAGATGATTCGAGTAAATTAATAGATATTAAACAAGATTCTATCTCTTGGCACGAACATAGAAATAATTATATTAATGCTTCTGAAGTAGCGGCTATTATGGGTTTAAATCCTTTCGAAAGTGTTAAGTTATTATTTAAAAGAAAATTATTTCAAGAGAAAATAGAAGTGAACGAAGCTATGCGTCGTGGACGCCGTTTGGAACCTGAGGCTAGATTTTTTTTTAATTCAGTTTTTCAAATGGATTTTGTTCCTGCTGTTTTTGTGAAACAATTCATGTCTGCTTCTTTAGATGGTTGGAATTCAGATTCCCGAAGTATTTTGGAAATTAAATGTCCTATTTCTTGTGATACTTCTTCTTGGAAAGATTTTTTTTTGAATGATAAAATACCCAAATTTTATTATGCACAAATTCAAGCTCAACTTTATTGTTCTAATGCTGATAAAGCTTTTTTTTTAGTTTATTATACTTATCAACATTCTAAAGTGCAAGAAGTGTATAGAGATTCAGAATTTATTGATAAAATGTATACTAAATGTTTTAATTTTTATAAATTATTTACTGAAGCTAAGCGAATTTTACAACAATTAGGGGATCTAAAAAAAGTTAAGGAATGGATTTAAAAGTTATAAAAAAATAAAAATATAATTTTGAGATTATTTTTTATTTTATTTATATTTGGTAGTAAAAAATTTATTATTTTTTGGCAAATTTATTTTTAGTTTTATTATGAGACAAAATATAACTATTAAAAAACTTAATAATAATAAATATTTATCTTGTGGTCTGGGATATGCATAAATTTCATTCCAAGCATCATTAATTTGTTTTTTGGTTTGAGCATTATATTTATATATATTGTCTTTGTTGTTTATATTTATTTGTAAGATATTATTGTTTTCATTGATGTTTTCGTAGGGAGAGTCATATCCCACAAATAAAGCGTTTTGTTTAAGATTATTATTTTTTAATAAAAAATTGATAAAATCATAAGCTCCAATTGTATTACTACCTTTAGGTAATACTAAACTATCTACCCAAATATTTGTTTGATAAATATTATTTTCTTGATCATTAAAATCATAGTATTCAAGATTAGGATTTTGTTGCATTAGATATCTAGCGTCACCAGAATAAGTAACAGCTATGTCATAACGTTCTTGATTAGTTATACGCATATTATCTAAAATTTGATCTGTAACAAAAAATAAATTTTTATTTTTTCGTTTTAAAGTTAGTAACCATTCTTTAGCTTTAATAATTTCTGTTGGATTAGCTTGGCTGATGTTACCTTTGGTTGCTTTTAATCCTATAAATATGCCTTCAAAAGGATTATTATATAGTGCTACTTTATAATTATTATTTTGTAATATTTGAGTCCAATTTTTACTTATTTGTTCGTGACTTATTTTATTTTTATTGTATAAAAAACCTAATTTTCCCCAAAAATATGGGATAATATATTCTTGTATATTTTTGGGCAATTTATCTTTTTTAATTTTTTTAAAATTTTGAGTTAATTTGGGATAATTTGTTAATTTATTTTTATCTATTTTATTAAGATAATTATCTTTTAATTGTTCTATAGCGTATTCGCTTAAAATAGCAATATCATAGATATCCCCTGTTTTGATTTTATTTATAGCTATTTCATTTGATGAAAAAAAATTTTGTTTAAGAATAAAATTTTTTGATTGCTTATTATAATCGGAAATAATTTTAGGATCAATATATTCTCCCCAATTAAAGAGTATTATACTTTGTTTAGCAGAATTTTTAGATATAATTCTATATAAGTTGGCAATAAAAATTATTGATAGAAACAATATTATACTTATTATTTTTTTTCTAGTGTTCATATTGATTTTTTTTCACAAAATAACAATTAAACATTATTTTTATTAAAATAAATAAAATTAGTAATGAGGATAAAGCATTAATAGTAGGATTAATAGTGCCTTTTAAACTATATATATAAGCCGAGATATTTTGAAAGTCAGAACCTCCTGCAAAATAAGAAATAATAAAATCATCAAAAGATAAAGCAAAAGCTATACTAGCTCCTGCTATGATAGAATTTTTTAATTGAGGTAAAATAATTTTAATTAAAGTTTGAATTGGTGTAGCACCTAAATCGTAAGCCGCTTCTATAGTATCTAAATCTAAATTGCAACATTTACTATAAATGGTAATTAAAACATAAGGTACGCTAAAAGATATATGCGATAATAACATACGCCAAAAGCCGTTGTTTAATCTTATAAAACTAAATAAAATAAACAAAGATAAAGCATTTATTATTTCCGGTATAACGATAGGAAATTGATTTATAGATAAAATAATTTTTTGCCATTTTTTGTTATAATTCATTAAAGAAATAGCTGTTAAAGTTCCGATTATAGTTGATATAATAGTGGAGAGAAAGGCTATTTCTAAAGTTACTATTATAGCTTTTTTGACTGATTCATCTTGTGTTATTTTGTGATACCATTTAAAACCAAATTTGTTGAAATGTATTAATGAAGCTATTCTGCCTTCATTTTCGTTAAAAGAAAAAATTATTAAAGAGATAATAGGGAGATAAATAAAAATTAACATAGTTGTTAAATATATGTATAACAAATTCCTTTTGACATTCATTTTCATAATTATTATTTCCCTTCTTTAGCATATTTGTAATATTGATTTTTAGGACAAAGTTTTAAGATTATTAACATCATAATTGTTAAGTTAATAGCTATAACACAAGCGCTTTTAGTTTCATCATTTAAAAATATTTTATTTTCTATTAATTCGCTTATCACCATGACATTGGTAGGTCCTAAATATTTCGGCACAATAATATTAGTAACTATTTGTAATAAAATTAAAATAGTTCCTTCGATAATACCAGGCAATGATAAAGGAAATATAATTTTTTTAAATACTTGTTGTTCATTAGCTCCTAGATCTTGAGCAGCTTCAATCAAACTTTTGTCTATTTTAGAAATATTTAGATAAATAGATAAAAACATATAAGGTAAAAAAAGATATAAAAAACCAATAAACATAGCTATATTAGTTTCTAGTATATTAATGTTGAAGAATTTTTCTGTTAAAGATAAAATTTGCACTAAAGCTTGTGTCTTTAAAATCATATTAATCCAAATAGTACCATTAATTAATAAAATAATTATTGGTTGGATTAAAGGATTTAATTTTGAAACACCATATGCTAATGGGTAAGTAATAATAATAACCAAAAAAGTAGCTATAATAGAAATAGAAATAGATCTTATAATAATATAAATAAAATTTAAATTAGTATAAAAATTATAATAGTATTTAGTAGTAAAAACCATTTTAATAATTTTGGTATCATCATATTCTTGAATTGAATCAAAACAAATTATTAATATTGGCATTATAATTAATACAATTATAATAATTAAATATGGTAAAGCTAACCATTTATAAAATTTATCGGATTTATTTTTAATAATATTGTTCATGTTTAATTTTACCATGTTTCCATAATATGAATGTCTTCGGGATTAAAAGATATTCCTATTTGGGTATTTTTTTCAATAAAATCTGTTGTATGAATTAAATAATTTCTATATTTAGTCTTAATAATTACTTCCCAATAAACCCCTTTAAAGGATATAGAATAGACTATTCCTGTAATTAAACCATCTTTATAATTTACAATATCTATATCTTCTGGTCTTATAACTATATCAACAGGTTGATTTTTTCGAAAACCATAATCTATACAACGAAATTCTTTATTATCAAATAAAACTACAAAATCATCTTTCATAATTCCAGAAATTAGATTGGATTCCCCAATAAATTGGGCTATAAATTTGTTGGCAGGTTCATTGTAAATATCTTCAGGATTGCCTATTTGTTGAATAGCTCCTTGTTTGATAACTACTATTTTATCACTCATAGTTAAAGCTTCGGATTGATCGTGTGTTACTACTATAAAAGTGATACCGAAAATTTTTTGCATTTCTTTTAATTCGTATTGCATTTCTTGTCTTGATTTTAGATCTAATGCTGCTAAAGGTTCATCAAACAAAGCTACTTCAGGTTCATTAATTAAAGCTCGAGCGATAGCTACTCGTTGTTGTTGTCCTCCGGATAGTTGGTAAATATTTCTGTTTTCAAATCCTTGCAAGCCCACTAATTTCAAATAATGTAAAACTTTGTTTTTGATAAATTCTTCTTTTGTTATTGCGCATAATAATTTTTGGTGCAATTGGCTTAATCTTGATTGTTGTTGGTTTTGAATAATTTTTATTTCTTCTTTTAAATCTATCTTTAATTGTTGAATTTTAGGATTTTTTTTATAAAATGGCAACCATGAAAGTAAATAATTTTTATTTAAATCATCTTGAATTATTTTTATTTTATTTTTATACTTTTCTTTGATTAAATTAATTTTTTGCTCTGTGATTTGATTAATGCTTTTTATTTGTTGTTTAGTTTCATAATTTAAATCTTTTACTCTTAAACCAAAAGCTATATTTTCTAAAACATTCAAATGAGGAAACAGGGAATAATTTTGAAATACTGTATTAATTAATCGTTTGTGTGGGGGTACATTTAGAATACTTTTGTTTTTAAAAAAAATATCTCCACTACTACAAGTATCAAAGCCTCCTATAATTTTTAAAATAGTTGTTTTACCGCATCCTGAAGGTCCTAATATAGTTACAAATTCATTGGTTTTAATTTTTAAATTAATATCTTTTAAAATTATTTGATTATTTATAACTTTAGTAATATTTTTTAGTTCTATCAAATTAGTCATTTATTTACCCCTTTTTTTATACTAATTAAGCTAATAAAATTAATTGGTTTATAAATTGTTCCAAAAATATTTTTATTATTTATTTGCTAAAATAGCTAAAAAAGCTTGTTGAGGTAATTTTACTTTTCCTAAAGCTCTCATTTTCTTTTTTCCAGCTTTTTGTTTTTCTAATAATTTCTTTTTTCTAGTATGATCTCCACCATAACATTTGTCTGTAACATTTTTTCTTAAAGCTTTTATATTTTCTCTTGTTATAATTTTTTTTCCAAGAGCCGCTTGAATTGTTATTTCGAACATTTGTTTAGGTATTAATTCTTTTAATTTATTACAAATTATTTTACCCTTAGTATAGGCAAAATCTTCATGTACTACTAAAGATAGCGCATCAACAATTTCAGAATTTAATAAAATATCCATTTTTTTTAATTTACTTGGATAGTAATTTTCCATTTGATAATCAAAAGCAGCATATCCTTTGGTTGCAGATTTTAATTGATCAAAATAATCATAAATAATTTCACCGAAAGGCAATAAATATGTTAAGATTGTATTTTGATTTTCTAAATATTTGATATTTTGTAAAATACCTCTTTTATTTTGTGTTAATTTCATTACTGGACCTATATATTGCTCTGGGCATGTTATAAAAGCTTTAACAAAAGGTTCTTCGATTTTTTCGATTGCTTGATTTTGAGGCCATTTTTGTAGATTATCTATAATAATTTTTTGATTTTGTTTGGTGTAAACATGGAAAATGACTGAAGGCGCAGTAATAATTACTTCGATTTTGAATTCACGAATAATTCTTTCTTTAATAATATCCATATGTAATAAACCTAAGCAACCAATTCGAAAACCCATTCCTAAAATGTTAGAATTAGATTTTTCATAAATTAAAGATGAATCATTTAATTTTAATTTTTGTAATGCTTCTTGAAGGTTAATATATTGTTTATGTTCGGCAGGGTAAAAGCCACAAAATACTACAGGGTTAATAACTTTATATCCTGGCAAAGCATTTACTTGGATATTTTTATTTAAAGTAATAGTATCACCTATTTTAACGTCGTCAATATTTTTAATAAAAGCGGTTAAATAACCTACATCTCCTATAGTTAAAAATTGTTTTATAACAGGATTTGGTTGAAAAGTGCCGACCTCAATAACTTCATAAATAGCTTTACTTTTTATAAAACGTATGCGATCTCCTTTTTGGATAGTTCCGTTAATTATTCTAATGTGAGGTATTACTCCTTTATAATTATTAAATTTTGAATCGAAAATTAAAGCTTGTAAAGGCGCTTGAGGATCTCCTTTAGGATAAGGAATTTTTTTTATAATTGCTTCTAAAACATCTTGAATCCCTGCACCTGTTTTCCCGCTAGCTAATATAATTGAATTTATATCGATTTTTAGAAGATTTTTAATTTCTTGTTGAATTTTAGGTATATTAGCGTTTGGCGCATCTATTTTATTTATGACAGGTATAATTATAAGTTTATTTTCTAAAGCTAATTCTAGATTTGATATAGTTTGAGATTGTATTCCTTGAGTAGCATCTACTACTAATAATGCTCCTTCGCATGCTGCTAACGAACGTGAAACTTCATATCTAAAATCGCTGTGACCCGGCGTGTCAATTAAATGCATAATATATTCTTTTTTTTGCAAATTATGATATATTATTTGAATAGCATTTAATTTTATAGTTATCCCTCTTTCTTGTTCTAAAGCCATTGAATCTAAAAATTGAGGTTTCATTTCGTGTTTTTTAATAGTATTTGTTATTTCTAAAATTCTATCAGCTAAAGTAGATTTACCATGATCTATATGTGCAATAATAGAAAAATTTCTTATTTGTTTTTGTCTTTGTTTGATTTTATTAAAATCCATACTTTTTTTATACAATCGACTTTCTTTATCATTTATATAATCATTAAGAATTTTTTTTACGGTATTGGTGTAATTACGTATTTAGTATTATACAATAAAAAAAATTTATATAGATAAATCAGATTTTAAATTTTTATTAATTTTGCTTACTATATTAACATTTTTTTTATTATAAATTTCGAGATTTTTTTATATTTTTTAATTTAAATTTTAGTTAATAATTATTGAATATATTAATAAAAATATTTTTATTCGCTAAATAATGATAAAAAATAAATTATTTTTTAGAAAATTTATGTTTGTGTTTTATTATATTTTTTAATATTGATAGGTGATGTTATTTATTGAATTTTTAAAATATATTTATTGTTAATTTTAGTTTATTTATGATAATTGCTAATTTTAATATAAAGGCTATTTTTTTATTGTAATTATATTATTTATTTTTATTTTGTTTAACTAAAGAAACATAATTAAGATATCTACTTTTAATAATTAATCCTTTTTGATAATTTTCTATTATTTTACATTTTTTTTCTTCTATATGTAAACAATTATTTCCGAAAAAACATTGTTCAGATATAGAGCAAAAATCTGGGTAAAAATTTTTAATTTCATGATTTTTTAAATTTGATAGTTTTAACTTAGAAAAACCAGGTGTATCCGCTAAATAACCTTGATGGCACATATATAATTGGGAACTAGTTGTTGTATGTTTGCCTTTAAGTGAATGCGTAGAAATCGATTGAGTTTTCACATTAAGAGAAGTTAAATTATTAAATAAAGTGGATTTACCTACACCAGTTTGTCCTGCTAAAATAGTTGTTTTATTTTTTAATGTTTTAATTATAGAATTTATAGTATTTTTTTGTTTAGCATTAATATATATTACAGAATACCATTTTTCATAATATGATAATTGAGGTTGAATGTATTTAAGTTTTTCTTTAGTGATTAAATCTCTTTTAGTTAAAATTAAAATTATTTTAATATTTAACTTTTGTAAAATAATTAAAAATTTATCTAATAACTTAAAATCTATTATAGGTTCGGTTAAAGAAAAGATTAGTAGTACTTGATCAATATTGGCTATATTCGGTCTTTCTAATTCGTTTTTACGTTTTTGCACATTAATAATAAAAAAATTGTTTTGTTTTGATTCATATTCTACTATATCTCCGATTTTAATAGGACAATGATATAAAGATTTAGTTATTTTATTTTTTTTATTAAAATTTTCCATTTTACCTTTAGGTTGGGCCATTATGGTATTTTTGTGTAATAAATCGATAACAACATACTTAGTAATTAAGTTTTTAATAATAATGCCTTTATGCACAATATAAAGCTCCTATTTATTATGTATAGTATTTTTATCTTATTTGTGCTTGAAATTTAATTTTTAAATTATTTTCTATTTGATTAATAATTTGCTCTACTTTATTTTTATTTAAATCATTATTGATATTTTCAAACGTTAAACGTACAGATAAAGAGTAATATTTTTGATATTTATTTTTGTTATTAGAATCTGGAGCATATATATCTAACAATTCGCATTTTATTAAAATTTTTTGAAAATTTTGTTTTAAACTTTCTAATATTTGTTGAAAGTGAATTTTTTTATTTATCCAAAAACTTAAATCTCTAGTTATATAAGGTAATTTGTTAATTTTTTTAATAATTATATGTTGTTTTAAAGATTTTTTTAAAATCATATTTAGATTAATTTCAGCTATAAAACTTTTATTTAAATGATATATGTTATTTAATTTTGGATGTATTTCTCCTATAAAACCAATATTTTTTCGGTTAATTTTAATGTTAGATTGTGCTCCTGGATGCAAATTAAAATATTTTCGAGTAGGAAAGAAAGACAGATTAATGTTTAAAAAATGAGCTATTTTTTCTAAAATCCCTTTTAAAATAAAAAAAGAACTTTCTATATTTTTTTTTAACCAGTGATTTTTTATTAAATAACCGCTAATGCCTAATGATAAATGCAAAACTTCTTTATTTTCATAAAACACATTAGATATTTCAAAAAAAGCATTATCTTTATTTTTATTTTTATGATTAAACTCTAGAACTTCTAACATGCTGCTGCTAAGAGATTGTCTAAGAATTTTTCTTTCTTCGGTAATAGGTTTTATTACTGATAGGTAATTTTGATCATGATAAAATAGGTTAAAAAGTTTTTCGTTAACGAGTTTATATGTTTTAATTTCGTAAAAACCTAGGTTTGCTAATAATTTTTTTAATTTAATTATATATTGTTGATCAGAATTGCGCTCTTTAAAATGATCTATAGGGACATTAATTTGTTTGTTGTTATTATAACCATTTGATCTGACTAAATCTGCTATTATGTCTTCAGGTGTAGTTATATCATAACGTCTTTCAGGAGCTTGCGCTATAAAATAATTTTGAGGTTTCGATATAAATTTTATTTTATAATTTAATCTTTTTAAAGTATTTATGATTTTTGTATAAGATAATTTTAAACCGATTTTTTTATTGATTTCGTTTAATGTTATTTGGATTTCTGGATTATTATATTTTTGTATTTTTTGAGATATAATATTTTTATATACTATACCGTTAGTTAATTGTTGTATTAAAAAAGTAGCTTTTTCTAATGCTGTGTCTAGTAAACTTTGATCAATTCCTTTAGTTAATCTCAAAGTTTTTTGATTATTTATTTGGTGGTGTTTAGATATTTCAGAGATACTTTCTATATTCCAATAACTACTTGTAATAATTATTTTTTTTGTTTTATTTGTAATTTCATAATTTGAGTTATTTAAAATATCCGCTAAAGAGATGATATCGTTATTATTAGTGATTACTATATCTTGTTGATCTCTCAAAAAATATGTTTCTTGTGAATTAATAATTTTTTCATTTTGTTTAGCATTTCTTATTTCAATTTGTTGGTTATTTAATTTATCGGCATCTAAAACATTTAATGGTATACCATATTCAATTATTATTAAATTAATAACATCTATAACATTATTTACAGGTTCTATTTGATTTGTTATTAGTAAATTACGTAACCATAAAGGGCTGTTTTTTATTGTTAAATTAGTTATATATCTTATATTATATTCATAACAATTGTGATTTTTAATATTTATACTAAAAGGGTTTAATTTGTCTGATTCATGGGGATTATTATGGTTTTTTGGATCATTATTTAATTCTGTGATAGAGGATTTTAATATAGATTGTAGATCTTTAGCGAAACCTATATGTGATAAAAGATCTGCTCTGTTAGGTGTTAAAGCTAATGTTATACTTAATCCCTTTAAATTTAAATATGTTAAAGCGCATTGACCAATAGGAGCTTGATCATCTAAATATAAGATTTCACCTTTTTCTGATTCTATTAAATATTTTTCAGATAATTTTAATTCTCTATGTGATATTAATATTTTATTAAATACTCCGTCATCAGAAATATTCGTAAATGGGTTTTTATTATTAGTGATATTAAAACTTGTTGAATTATGTTCTATTAAAACAATAATTTTCTTATTTATTAAAAATTTATCATAATCAATATTATTATTTAGCGAGATAGATACTATATTTATGCCAATATCTACTTTAATTGTTCCGTGTATAATTTGGATAATTTTTCCAATAATATATTTTTGGTTATTTTGTATTTTTAATTGAGGATGGATCGATTCTATTTTATCTACTTCTGTTATATGATTATTAATTAGAAATTTTAAATTTTTAGGAATAGATGTGGATAAATATTTTTTTAAAATGTTTTCGTTAATAATCATGATATTTTCTCTTTTCTAATTATTTTTTATCTAATTTATGTTAATAGATTTAAATATATCAATTTAATAATGAAAATTGTTTTAAAAATCTTAAATCATTATTATATAAATCTCGAATATCTTCTATTTGATATTTTAACATAGCTATGCGTTCGATACCCATACCAAAAGCAAATCCTTGAAATTTAATAGGATCGAAACCACCCCGTTTTAATATGTTTGGATGTATTAATCCTGCTCCCATAATTTCAAGATAAATTTTTTCTTTATTTTTTTTTGTTAAGATCAAATCCACTTCTAAGCTGGGATTAGTAAAAGGGAAATAAGATGGCCGAAAAAAGATTTTTTGTTTTTTACCAAAAATATATTTTATTAGTGTATTAATAGTGGTTTTTAGATTTTCTAAATTAGCTGTGTAATCAATGACAAAACCATCTAATTGTGTAAATTGATGACTATGAGTTGCATCATCTTTATCTCTACGATAAACATTTCCTGATGAAATTATTTTTAAAGGTTTATTAGGGTTTTGTAACATAGCTTTAATTTGCATTGAAGAAACATGAGTTCTTAAAAGTTTTTCTTTTTTGTGATCTAGATAAAAAGAATCTTGCATATCTCTAGCCGGATGATTTTTGCTTATATTCATAAGTTCAAAATTATATAAATCTGTTTCTATTTCTTGACTTTCATAAATAGAATAACCCATTCTTAAAAAAAAATTTTCTAATTCTTCAATTATTTGCGTTAGGGGATGTATACTGCCTTCTGGGAATGAAAATCCAGGTAAAGTAACATCTATTGTTTCTTTTATTATTTTTTTTTGCAATTGTTTATTTTCTAATTTGGTTTTGTTAATTTGGTAAGCCAAAAGAGAATTTTTCTTTAATTCATTTATTTTTTGGCCTAATTCTTTTTTTACTTTTATATCACATTGTTTAATATATTTAAATAATTCTAAGAAATATTTATTAAATCTATTAAATTGAACATCTAACTGATGTAGAGAATTTATTTTATCTAATTCTTGAATTTTGTTTTTAATTTTTTGTTTTAATTTTAATATTTTTTGTTGTAAAGTTTCATTTTTATTATTCATTTGATTAATTTTAATTTCCTTTTTTTTACGATATATAACAAATTTTAGTAATAACTAAAATTTTTGTTTTATCTAGATATAAAATAATCTTATTAAATTTGATATTTAGTGTTTATATTTTGTTTTGATTAGCAAAATATTTTTTAAAATTTTTTATTTTAAAAATTTTTAGTTTTTAAAATTTTAGTTTTTATTTCTATGATATTATAATATTATCATAATATGCAAATTTAAATATTTAATTTTAATTGCCATAATTAAAAAAATTTAATAAGATAAAATTTTTTAATTTTAACTTATCTAAATTTGATTTTTTATGAAATTTAAACTTAGTAACATAAAATAAATATTTATTTAATAAAAAAATTAACGAAATAGATATAAAGATAGGAAATTAATTTTGAAAATATAACATTTCAATATTATTTGGATTTTATGAATATAATTAGACAAGCTGTTTTTATTAAAAGTATTACTGATTCAAAATATCGTCCTATCCCGCATTTACCTGAATTTTTATTGATAGGACGCAGTAATGTTGGCAAAAGTTCTTTAATAAACGCCTTAACTAATCATAAAAGATTAGCTTTATTTTCGAAAAGACCAGGCAAAACAATAACTTTAAATTATTTTTTAATCAATAATTATTTTTATTTTGTAGATTCTCCTGGTTATGGGTTTTCTAAAAGAGATAAAGAATCACGTATTAAACAAATGTTAATGCTTCATAATTTTATTAGAAATAATAAGTTTATTAAGATTATTTTTCAAATAATTGATTTTAATATTGGACCAACTTTATTAGATTTGCAAATGTGTCAAAAATTTATTAAATATAAAATTCCTATTATAGTAATTCTTAATAAAAAAGATAAAATTAAAAAAAATTTTATAATACCTCAAATTCGAGTTATTAAGCAATCTTTTAAAAATAATTTTTGCAATATTGCGGATTTTTATTTATGTTCTTGCCGGGATAAAGATGGCATTCCGGAAATTATTAGTTTTATGTTTAAAAATTTAGATGTATAATAGAAAATATTATGAAAAATTTTTATAAGAAAAAGAAAAATTTAAGTTTTTTGATAATTCAGTTTATTTGTTAATATTTATACGGGAAGTGGTAGAATATTACTACCTATTTATCCTAATTAGGAAATCATAAATGAGAAATTTAAATTTAGATAATATGAATAATAAATATGACTTTAAAATTATTGAAAAAAATAGATATGCTGATTGGTTAAAATATAAAAAATTACAGAAAAAAAGTAATTTTTCTAATTTACCTAATTTTACTATTGTTATTCCTCCTCCTAATATTACAGGTAAATTACATTTAGGGCATGCTTGGAATAATATTTTACAAGATAATCTTATTCGTCACAAAATGTTAACAGGTTATAATGTTCTTTTTGTTCCAGGAATGGATCACGCTGGGATAGCTACGCAAATCAAAATTAAACAAGAGTTGCAAAAAAAAGGTTTTTGTATTCATAAATTGACTAAAAATATTTTTTTGGAATTTGCGGATCAATGGCAAAAAAAATATATTAAAGATATCCGTAAACAATGGCAAGATTTAGGACTTTTATTAGATTATGATCATGAACAATTCACTTTAAACCCTTCTATTAGTTCAACTGTTGAAAAAGTTTTTGTATCTTTGTATAAAGAAGGTTTAATTTATCGCGATTATAAAATAATTAATTGGGATTCTAGTGCTCAAACTACTTTATCTGATACTGAAATTAATGAACGAAATGTTTTAGGTAAATTATTTTATTTAAAATATTTTTTAATAGAAGATAAAGTTTTAAGTGATGATTTTGTTATAGTAGCAACTACTCGTCCTGAGACTATTTTTGGAGATCAGGCTGTAATGTTTCATCCCAATGATAAAAGGTATCAACATTTAATTGGTAAACAAGTTATAGTTCCTGGTACTAGTTTAAAAATACCTATTATTGCAGATGAATATGTTGATATGTCATTTGGTAGTGGATTGTTAAAAGTTACTCCTGCTCATGATTTTAATGATTTTCAATTGGGTCAAAAACATAATCTAAAATCAATTTTATGTATTAATTCTGATGGATCTATGAATGAATTGGCAGAACAATATAAAGGATTAGATCGTTTTGTATGTCGCGAAAGGTTAATTTCAGATTTAGATAAAAAAAATCTTTTATTTAAAATAGAAGATTATAATCATTCTCTTCGTTTTGCTAATATATCAGGAATTGTTATAGAACCACGTCTTTCTTTACAATGGTTTTTGAAAACTAAAGAATTAGCTAAGTTAATTTTAAAAAAACATAAAATTAATTTTTTTCCTAAAAGATTTTTAACATTATTTAATCAATGGTTAACTAAGATAGAAGATTGGTGTATTTCGCGTCAATTGTGGTGGGGGCATCCTATTCCTGCTTGGTATAATTCGAAGAATGAAATTAAAGTTCAAATAGAAGATCCGGGTAGTGGATTTGTACGCGATTCAGATGTTTTAGATACGTGGTTTTCATCTTCTTTATGGCCTTTATGCGCTTTAGGGTGGCCTAATAATCAAAAAATATTTCGAAAACATTTTCCAGTAGATGTTTTAGTTACCGGATATGATATTTTAACTTTTTGGGTAGTTAAAATGGTTTTACAAAGTATGTTTTTTTTAAAAAAAATGCCTTTTAAAGATGTTTTATTACATGGTTTAATCCGAGATGATCAAGGTCAAAAAATGTCTAAATCAAAAGGTAATGGTTTGGATCCTAAAGAGATTATTGATCAATACGGGATAGATTCTTTAAGGTGGTGTTTGACTACTAATTCTTCCCCCGGTTTAGATTTTTATTTTGATAGAAATAAAATTATTTCAAGTTGGAAGTTTGCTAATAAATTATGGAATATTGGTTTTTTTATTAAAAATAATCTTTCAACAATAGCGACAGATTTTGATCAAAGTAAATTATTTTTACCAGAAAAATTCTTATTAACTAAATTATCCACTTTACTGAAAAAAATAGATGTATTGTATGATAAATATGAATTTAGTGTTATAGGTAAATTGATATATAATTTTGTTTGGGAAGAATTTGCTAACTGGGGTTTAGAATTTTATAAAATTTGTTGGCAAGATATTGAGAAAGATCTTGAATTAATTTCAAATAGTCGAAAAGTAATTCTTTATATCTGGAAGACTCTTTTATTAGTGTTACACCCTTTTATGCCTTTTATTACAGATGCTATTTATGAAGAATTAAATTTAGGTATTTCTATTATTTCAGAAAAATTACCTATTTTTAAATTCAATGATTCTATATCGTTATCTGTTTTTGAATCTTTAAAAAAATTGATTACTAAAATGCGTCAATTTCGCCAAATAAATTCTTTGAATAAAATTTTTTTATTAGATTTATATTTAGAAGTACCTTTAAATTGCCTTCATGAATTTCAATTGATATTATTTGAATTAAAAAAATTTTTTAAAGCATCAGAAATAAAATTAGGTATTACTTCTCCATGTAATAATAATTATGAATTATTATTTGCAGATAAAAATATTTTTATTTTTATAAAAAGAGAATTGTTATCGGAAATTAATCAAGAACAAAATAATAAAAATTTAAATTCTCAACTTAATCAAATTTTAATTGAATTAAAAAGAAGTGAAAATCTTTTGAAAAATAAATCTTTTTTGGATAAAGCGGATAAATGTAAAGTTCAAGAAGAAAAAGAAAAATATAATAAATATTTATTACAATATAAAAAATTAATCAAAAAAAAATAAATTTAATTTTTAGGTAAAAATGGTTTTTATTATGTTATTTGCCAATTCTTATTTAAATATTGCTTGTTCATTATCTAAACAACCAAAAGCTAATGTTATTATCACTCATGGTTTAGGAGAAAGTTCTTGTGATTACTTATTTTTAGTTGATTTTTTAATTAAAAATAATTTTAATGTAATTTCATATGATGCGAGAGGTCATGGGAAAAGTTTAGGTAAAAGAGGAGATATTAAAAGTTTTCATATTTTTTTAGATGATTTAGCGCAGTTAGTTAAAAATGTTAAACAAAATTCTTCTATGAAAATTTTTTTAATTGGTCATAGTATGGGTGGTATCATTATTAATAATTATGTTGTTAAATATAAAAATATAAATGGAGCGATTATTAGTTCTGCTCCTAGTAGAGAAGTTTCAAATATTTGGTTAAATTATCCTTTTTATTTTTTTAGTTGGTGGCAAAGAAAAAAACTTAATTTTAATTCTTCTAAGATAGCTCACGTTCCTTTAGGCAAGGGTTATCATCCTTATCGTTTGGAATCCGTTAGTTATCGTTTATTAAGAAATTTGTTAGTTTTGAGTATGCGTTATTTAAATAAAAATTTTTCTTCTTATTTGACTCCTGTTCTATTACTTTATGGTATTCAAGATAAAATAATATCTTATAAAAATGGTATTCATCTCTTAGATTCTATTAAATCTAAAGATAAAAATTTAAAATTATATCACGAAACATATCATAATTTATTTCATGATATCGAAAAATCTAAAATTTGTAATGATATTATATTATGGTTAAATAATAGGATTTAATTATTTTTTGTATTTAAAAGTATTGTTAAAATTTTTAATAATTAGACTCTCATTTTATTATGTGTTATCTATTTGTAACAAATTTTATGAATAATTTGTTTAATCTTTTAAATTAATGAGGTAAATCTATGAATAAAGAAGATATTATTAAAATTAGTCGTTTATCTTCGGATGAAATTTGGGATTTTTTTAAAATGCAAAAAACCGGTTTAACAAAAGAAGAAGTTCGCAAAAGACAAATGTTATATGGTTTAAACGTTATGAAAAAGAGTAAAAATTTTTCTTTTGGTAAACAATTTATTAAACAATTTTTTTCAATGTTTGCTATCTTATTATGGATTGCTGGTTTTTTAGCTTTTATTATCCATGAAAAAGCTATTGGTATAGCTATTGTTTCAGTGGTAATTGTAAATGGTATTTTTTCGTTTTTTCAAGAATATAAGGCAGAAAGAATTTTATCTTCTTTAAGTGATATGATTCCGAAACAAATTCAAGTTTATAGAAACAATAAGATAGAAATTTTAGATACGCAAAAATTAACTATAGGAGATTTGATTTTTTTAGAAATGGGATCTATTATTCCTGCTGATGTTCGTTTAATAGAAGCTAATAATTTTTTTGTAGATAATTCTACATTATCAGGCGAAACCATTCCTTTAAATAGAAATGCTTTAAAAAACGATCATAGTGATAATATTTTTGAAATTCCTAATTTAGTTTATGCTGGCACTACAGTATCTCAAGGAAGTGCTAAAGGTATTGTTTATGCTATTGGAGAAAATACTCAAATAGGAGAAGTAGCTAGATTAGCTCGTAATATTACTAAAAGTACTAGTACTTTAGAATTAGAGATACATAGAGTAGTTAAAAGAATTAGCATTTTAGCAGCTTCTTTAGCTATTTTTGTTTGTTTGATTTGTTTGTGGCGTTTTAAGTTTCAAGGGGAATCTAGTTGGTTATCAGCATTAAAATCTGCTATTGTTGTAGCTTTAGGTATGTTAGTAGCAAATATTCCTGAAGGTTTATTACCGACTATTAACTTAAGTTTGGCTATCGGTACTCAAAGAATGTCTAAACAAAAGGCTTTGATTAAACAATTATTTTCTGTAGAAACTTTAAGTTCTGCTACTGTTATTTGTACCGATAAAACAGGAACTTTAACGGAAAATAAAATCACTTGTAAAAAATTATTATTTCCTGGAGGTTTTGTTGATATTACTGGTCACGGATTACAAAAAAAGGGTAATTTTGATAATATTAATGGTGATATTTTGGTTAATAATAAAATTATTTCTAAAATATTAATAGCAACTATTATGTGTTCAGAAGCTAATTTGATTGATTTAAATTCGGAAAACATTAATTTTAATATTACTGGTAACCCTACAGAAGCAGCTTTATTAGTGGCAGCTACAAAATATGGTTTAAATATTCAACAAATTCGTAAAAATTTTATTATTGATAAAATTAATCCTTTTAATTCAGAAAATAAAAAAATGAGTGTTTTAGTTCATAATTTAGCTCAAGAATATTATGATATTGATAATAAATATCTCTTTGTTAAGGGCGCACCTGATGTAATTTTAAATAGTTGTAATCTTCAATATAAAAATAATAAAGTTAGCGATTTTACAACTTTGGAAAAAGATTATTTTGTTAATTGTAATGAGCAATTATCTAGTGAAGGTTATCGTATTTTAGCTATTGCTTATAAAAAAATAGAAAATCCTGAACAAGAAAAACAAGAAGATGATATGGTATTTTTAGGGTTTGCAGTTAATTTTGATCCTCCAAAAATAGAAGTTCGTCAGGCTGTAGAAGATTTATTAAAAGCAGGTTTAAAAATTACGGTTATTACTGGAGATTATGGTCCTACCGCTATTTCGATTGGTAAAAAAGTGGGTTTAATTCGAGATGATAATTTTTTAAATATTGATGGTTCTCAATTAGATAATATGTCTCCTATAGAGTTACAAAATATTTTAAAAACCGAAGTTCCGATATTTTTTTCTCGAACTACTCCAAAACATAAATTGAAAATTACTGAAGCATATGCTCGAAATAATGAGATTGTTGGAGTTATTGGTGATGGTGTTAATGATATTTTAGCTATGAAAGCTGCTCATATTGGGATTACTATGGGTAAAGATACTAAAGATGTTGTTTTGAATGCTGCTGATATGATTTTATTAGATAATAATTTTTCCACTATACCAAAAGCGGTAATAGAATCTAGAGCTATTTATGCTAATATTAAAAAATTTATTAGTTATGTTTTTTGTTCAAATATTCCGCAAATTTTCCCTATTATCTTTATGGCTTTATTTAAAATACCACTTTATTTAACTGTTATGCAAATTTTAGCTATAGATTTGATTACAGATTTATTACCTGCTATAGCTTTAGGAGCAGAAGAACCTGAAGAAAATTTATTATCTCAAAAACCTCGAACTTCTAAAGATCATTTATTAGATACTAAATTATTAAAAAGAAGTTATGGTTTTTTAGGTATTGTAGAAGGTATATTAGCTTTAATATTTTTTTTAAATTATGGAGGTTGGTCTTTAATGCATAAGAACATTCCTTTTAAAATGATTGCCCAACAATCTGAGTTTATTTTTGCTTCTACTATGGCTTTTGGTGCGGTTATTTTTTCGCAAATAGGTAATGTTTTTGCTTGTCGATCTGATAAGTTTTATTTTTGGCAAACTTTTACAAAAAAAAATAGACTTTTATTTGTAGGTATTTTGTGTGAATTAATATTATTTATTTTAATTTCTCAAAATTTAATTATTTTAAATAATTTTTTTGGCACTACTTGTATTAATCTTAAACATTATTTATATTTAAGTTTATGTATTATAATTATTTTGATTATGGATACTATTTATAAATTTATAAATATTAAATCAAAGTCATGAACATTTGAATCATTGATTAATTTTATATTAAATAATCTATTTTTTGAATTTTGAAGAATTCAATTATTTATATAAATTTTATTTAAATAAATTAAATTAAAAAATTTTAATGGAGCATAATTTTGAATGTATAAATTAATTGTAGGATTAGGCAATCCAGGAGTAAATTTTAATTTTACTCCTCATAATGTGGGTTTTATGTTGATTGATTATTTATTCAAAGAGTTTCAAAAATCCTTTTCAATTGAAATTAAAAATGATGAATTTAATTTAATTTATCGATTTCATATTGGTAATCAAGGGGTTTTATTGATTAAACCTAAAACTTATATGAATTTGTCGGGTTTAGCTGTGAAAAAAATTATAGAAAAATATGAGATTCAATTATCAAATATTTTGATAATTCATGACGAAATTAATTTAAATGTAGGGAAATTTAAAATTAAACAAAATGGTAATTATGGCGGTCATAATGGTATTAAAAATATTATAGAAGTTTTGCAAACACGAAATTTTTTAAAATTAAAATTAGGTATAGGTTGCAATTCTACTTTAATTTTATCGCAATATGTTTTACAAAAAATGTGCCAAGAAAATATTGATTTAATTAATTCAAATTTTTGTTTTTTTAAAGAAATAATAGAAATGTTTATTAGTACAAATTCTTTAGAATCTTTATTTAAAATGGTTAGCAATTTTAAAAAAAATAATTAAAATTAATTACTTTTTGGTAAATTCGTTTTTGGAAATAAAATATTAAATAAATATTGACAATATGGATTTTTTAAATTACAATTATTATGTTACTTTATACTTTTGAAAAAATAGACCTGAGGTATGTTTTTTGTATCTTTATGTATATTAAGTAAGATCATATAATTGTTAGTTACAACTACTTCTTTGAAAACTGAAGATGATATTTTATTATTTATTATGATTATTTTTATCATAAAAAATTATTAAATATTAAATTCTAATAAATAATTTTTATTTATTCGAATGATTTATTACGAAGAGTTT
>JAUZJE010000007.1:19425-25426 GCA_032886695.1 'Waltheria sp.' little leaf phytoplasma | reverse complement strand
AAACATTAGACACTTTTTCAGTGTAATAAAATTATTTGTTAATTGGAAAAGATATGAAATTATCTATTTAATTTTTTAGTTTTAAAGAGTGATTTTGAAATAAAAAATGTCTCAAAAAACGGAACAGCCCAAATTGTTTGAAAACTTTCAACAATTTTTTTAATTTTTAAAATTATTTAAAAATAATTTAATATTTAATATTAAAAGATATTGATATCATTATTAAATCTACCCAAAATTAATTATATTTATGTATTTATAAAAAAATATAACATATTATTTATAATTGTGGAAAATTTTAATTATAATTAAAGTTCATAAATTAATATCAAAAATTATTTGAAAAATAAATTTTTATAAAAAATTAAATAATGGTATCTGTAAAACTAATAAAAAAATCTCCACTAACAAAAAAGATTTTATTTAATTTATTTTTTATTTATTATAAATAATAATGATAAATATAAGTTATTAATAATATTTTGATGATGATTAATAAATTATTTATTGGTAATTATTGCTTTTAGTAAAAGGATAAAATTAATTTTAAAAAAAGCAACATTATTTTTTATTTAACAAATCTAATTTTTGTTTTAATTTAATTTCTAATTCTCTTTGTTCCAAATGTAAATCATATAAATTTGTTTTAAATTTATTTTTTTTTGATTTTAAACAAGACATTTGATATTTTAAAAAACTTTTAGAAACATTCAAATTTGATTTATTTTTGATTCTTAAATTCAATAATAATAATTCTTTGTTTATTGTATCAATGTCTTTTAATAATTCATTTTTTTTCCTTGAAAATTGATCTATTTTTTCTCTTAAAATTTCTATTTTAGTTTCTAAACAATCAAATAATATTTCAGAAGATTCTGTTTTTTTGACTGCTGAATAATTCGAACCAGCGTAAACTATATAAGATTTTTGATTATTTACAAATATTAAAGCTAAAAAAATTATAAATAAATAAATAATATTGATTTTTTTTATTTTTATTTTTGTGAACTTGAAATTCATATGCTAAAAAACTTTCTAATGAAATTTACAAATATTTATAATTTTTTTTATAAATTAATGAATATTTTTAAAATTTATTAACAATCCATTTATAAGAAATAATAATTTGATTAAATAAAAATATAAATTTGATCAAATTGCAATTTTTTCTTAAATATATATTTATAGATATTAATAGAAAAATATTATTAATTTAGTTCCTCGAATCCAAAAAAAATGTTCATATTATTTTATTTAAATTTAATATATTAAGATAAAATTAACAATTCATATAAATTTTTATTAACTATTTAATACATTTTTATTATATAATTTTTTAAAATTTTATTTTCATAATAATGGAAATTTAATTTAAAAATTATATTCATGAGAATAATTCTTTATTATTTAGATAATATTAAAAAATAATTTTATTTTCGATATTGATATTAAAACGAATTTCATAAGTTTAGTTTTTGAAATAACATTAGGAAATATTAACCATGATTATCAAATTACCTATTCCAATTTTGAGCTTGCCAAAATGTTAAATTTAACAATTATGCAAGTTAAAATACCAAAAATAAAGCTTTAACAAAACTCAAAAAAATCTTTAAAAACCAGAATAAGAAATGATTTTTTCGGAAAAAATATTTTATTTTCAATAGTTGTTAGTAAACCCACCAACTACTGCCTTCCCATTTTAAATAAGTTCTTTAATTTAAATAAAAAACAAGGAGGAAACAAATAAAAAAAGTTTCACAAATTAGGATTAAGAATCATTGATATTAGTGGTTTCGAAGACATCCAAGAAATTAAAGAAGCGAACATTTCTTTAAAAGAATTAACTGAAGCTAGCTATAGTGATTTTCAATTATTAAAATCAGGTTATCCTAAAAAAAACTAACGAAAACAAAATAAAAAAAGAAAGAAGAAAAAGACAAAATATTAAATAAAGTTTAATTAATCATCGAAATTACCGATAATTTTAAAATAAAGAGACATTAAACATGCTTTAAAAATAAAAAATAAATATAAAATCAAAAAAAAATAAAAGAATATATTACCAAAAAGAACTAATCCAAAAAATTGCATTAACCATTGATGATTTTTTCATAATTTTTAAAATTACTTTATGATTAACAATTTCTTGAAAAAATTCTCGATATAAAAAATGATTTTCCGATAACCACAAGCATAATTTAACTAAAGGGATTAAAGTGAGTTTTAAATTAGGTCGTTTATAAAGAACTACTGTTTATAATAATTTAATTTGTTGATTAACTAACATACTTTCTCTTACCTTTTCGAATATAGAACTATTTTAGCACTTTCGGTAAGTTCGAAAACTAATAAAATATTTTTTTATTTTCTTCATGAGTTTTTAACTTTTTTTGGTTAACTAATAAGTGAAGAAGTAAAATAATTTTTTCTTTTGTCTTGAAACAAACTAGTAACAGTTAAATTTTATTCAACAATTTTTCAAATGTTAAATAAGTTTTTTTCAGAAAAAAGATAAGATTTTAAGGGACTAAAAAGTAATTTTGATTATGATGAACATGATAACTAGTTTTCACAAAATAAGGGTTTAGCGCGAGGTAATTCCCATTCTTAGATACAAATAACGAAAAAAATTAATGAATTTAAAATTTTTTATAATTAAAAATGGTTAATTAAAATTTAATTATCAAAAGCCCCCCCTTAATTATTTACAAAATTATCAATTAAACAATAAAATAACTTAATCAAATTCAAATTAAAAATTGCTTTTTTGTTAAATATATTTATAATATTACAATAAATATGTTTTTTTTGGTCTAGTACAAAAACAATTCCTAATCATTATTTATTCTATGTAAAAATTTTATAAAAAAATAAGGATAAATTTTCATATTTGATATTTTTTTAATAATTGCTTAAATTTTTTTATTATATTTTTGATAACAATTTTAATCATTTTATTAATAATTATAATAATTTTGAGTTTGCAAGTATTGATTTTTTATAAATAAGAAAAGATAAAATAAAAAAATATTGCTCAAAAAACACAAAAAATAATTTAACAATATCAATAATTTTTATCCTCCTTTGCTGATGAATTATTAAAAAAATAACTTATATTAATCAAATAATTTCAAATATTAAAGGAGATTTTAGATAATGTTGAAATTAAAAACAAATTTATTATTTTTTAAATTCGTTTTATTTATTAGTTTAGGATTTTTTTTAATTATTAGTAATAATTCCGTTATAGCAGTTAATTATGAAAATAAATCAATTTTATACAAAATGAATACGATAAACTTTATAGAAAAACAAATAATAGATTTTGTTGAAAATTCGAAACAAAAATATCCAAATTTAATTAATAATGATATTAAAAATATAACCAAATGGATTATTTTAAATGGTGATAAAGAAGATAAAAATCAAATTCTCCTAATATTATTACAAATTAAACAAATACAATCGAACGATTCAATAAAAAAATTACAAAATTCTTTGATTAAAAAAATAGAAACAAACACGAATTCCTTATCAAACAATCGAGAACTAGTAGAATCTTTCAAGAAATAAATAATAATATATAATAATATATTTTTTTAATGACAAAAGGAGAAATTAAAAATAATGAATTCATATATTAAAACAGTATTACTTTTTTTCAAAGTTTGCGCAACTATTTGCTGCGGGTGCAATAAAATAGATTTGTACCAAGAAGAAGTTAATGAATCTTGGAATCATATAAAACAGGAAAAAAAATTAAATTATCATAAAAATAAATTAAAAAATATATGTTCAAATATTTTAGATAATAAAAATAATAAACATTATGAAATCGTATTTGAATATAATAAAACAAAAATTGACATACAACAAATAGTAAAAGATATAGATAATTTAAATATTAAAAATATAATACAGCTTGAAAAAGACATTATTGATTATTATAAAAATAATCATAGTATATATCTTTTTAAATAAAATATATTTCTCAATATCTTAATGAAAATAAAAATATTTTTTTATCACTCACCTCGAAAAACAAAAAAACTCTCCCCATTTTACTTAAAGAATATCATTCTTTCGAACGTTAAACTATAGTATTACTTAGAATAAGACCACAATCAATGGATTGGATTGAAGTATTTCAACAATTTAAACAATTTTTACTTTTTAAAAACTCTTTAAGACTAACTATTAAGTTAGTCTTTTTTTATTTCAAAGAATAAAAAATAATTTCTGCTTTTTTCTAAAAACATTTTAAAATGAAAAGAATTTAGCAATAAGATAATCAATTAATCCAACTTTATTTACCTTTGATAAAAAAAGCTAGTTTATTAATTTAAATATTATTCCTATTGTTTAACTAAATAATATTTATCTTAAGAAGAAGAGATTTACGGCTTAATCAAAGCTCTCAATAATTACACAGATTTAGTTTATGATTTTACCACTTATGCTACTTCCGTTATCAAATTTAAAATCAGAGAACTAATCAGAAAAAGTCATTCGCCTTTAATTCCTCATAAAAAATCATAAATCGAATAATCTTTCTTTTCAAGAAGAGTTTTATGTGTCATATTCCATAAATAAATTTAATCCTCATCAATTATGGGTTCAAAAAAATCATCATGAACTTTTAAAAAAATGAACACGAAATTAAGCATCACCAAATTTCAAATTCTTCATTTAAGTTTTGGTATTCCTTCGGAAAATGTTAATAAAGAATCTCTATTCTTTAATTTCGACGACTTTTCAAGATGTCCATATAATTTTAATTTAGCTCTTCGACAAAATCTCAAAATTAATTATTAAATTAATTTATTAACAGAAAAGTTAAAATATAAACAAAAATTTATATTTGATTTGTAATTTTATAAAAAGTTAAAATAAAATTACAAATTAAAAACAAAAAAACTTTCAACATTTATTAACCGAATATAAAAAAAACTACTATTTAGGAGAAGCTTTTGTTGATAACGCAAACTTAAAATTAACTAATTTCTAATTTTCTTTTAAATTATACCTTTTCTGCAAAACTTTACCTCTCTGTCAAAACAAATTATAATAACAAAATAAAAAAACTTAAAACTAATAAAAAAACTATTTATGAATAATAACCAAATTATATAAATTGCCAATATATTTGAAATTTTAATAAATAAAAGTAAATTTAAATAATTTTTAAATTACAAAATCACTTGAAAATAAGGATTATTTATTTATTTTTTCGGGAATGTTATTTATTTTTTATAATAATAAAATAATAGAAATTATTAAATATATTTTTTTTATTATTCAAAAAAATTTTTAAGAAAAAGTAATTAATTATAAATATCAATATTTTAAATTAAAAATAAATTAGAAATTGATAAATTTAAAAATATATTAACACTTTAAAAATCACTTTACATTAATAGTTAAATTCTTTTTTCATTTTAAGTAATAATTAAAAAATATTTGGAAAAAATTTTAATTTTAACAAATACACCTGAAAAACAACAATAAAAATAAATTATATATCATACACAAATTCTTTGACAAAAATGAATATAAATTTTCTTGATACCAATATTATCGGAATTTTCAAAAAATATACATTCCAATATGAACAAATTTATAATCAATATTTTTTAAATTAAAAAACCAAATAAAATTAAAATATTAATAATAATTTAAACAAATATAAAAATTCTGCATAAACAAAAAAATATTAAAATATATTCTTTGGATTTGAAAAAAATTTTTAAATTATAACATGTAAAATATTAAATAAAAAAATATAAACCTTATCAATTTAAAAAAAACTTTAATTTTTAAATTAGAATAAAAAATTTTTGATTAAAATAATTTTATATTAAAAAAATTTAGAAATTAAAAAACAGTTAAAACTAACAAAAGCTAAACTAAAAAAAACAAAACCTAAATTAATTGTCGGTCTCATCCTAAAATTGAAATATTTTAAAAAAACCTTGATTTAGAAAAAAAGATAATAACT
>JAUZJE010000007.1:0-19325 GCA_032886695.1 'Waltheria sp.' little leaf phytoplasma | reverse complement strand
TTTACATATCGAAAACGTGTTTAATATTTTTTTAATATTTAATATTAATGACCAAATTCTTGAAAAATTTCTTGTCCGGTGTTATTAATAAAATAAATCGAGATATATAATAAAAATAAATTTATTAACTTTTACATATCGAAAACGTGTTTAATATTTTTTTAATATTTAATATTAATGACCAAATTCTTGAAAAATTTCTTGTCCGGTGTTATTAATAAAATAAATCGAGATATATAATAAAAATAAATTTATTATTAATTCAATTATTATATCCCGATTAATTATATTATTTATTGATGCCATTTAATAAAAATATTATTATATAATTGTTAATGTTTATAAAAGATTGTTCATAATTAAAATCTTTATAAAAATAAAAAATTTAAATTATATAAAATCTTAATAAATTAAAAATTTATATTATTTATTCATAAATATTTTCGTTAGATAAGAATCAAAAAGAATTGATTGCTTTTTTTTAATTATGAAAATTTTATTTCATTAATAATCAATTTAAAATATTTATAGACCTAAAAATGATATTATTTGATATAAATTTTACATTATATGATAGCTCCAAAGAGGCCTAAATTTCGTGCTATCTCACCAATAACCAGGGCTGATAAACCCTAAAAGGAGATGGTCGGTCTAACAAACGAAAGAATGTCAGATTATAACAGACCATAAAAGCGGGTTGCGACGAAAGCAAATTAGTCAAGACGACTTCGCCACCAAATAATTCCATGGAGAAGCCTGAAATGGCCTAAGAAGGAAAATTGAGGTAATCCTTAAACCTGTCTCGGAAGTTGCTAAAACGGACAGTCTAGAGTCTACTAATATAAATTATTTGTATTGAGTAGTTTATCAAATAAAAAAACCTGGAATCAGCCTCTCAAAAAAAAGAGGATACTTCCCCTAAAGAATTAAGGTAGAAATTTAGCGTAACTTGGAGAATCCTAAAACTAGGTAATTAAATTTACCAATCAGGAAATAAAAGCCCTGATCGTCAAGGATAAAGAATCTTCTTAGTAGTCGTAAGGGTAAACCTAAATTTGGAATAATTTAGTTAATCGTCTTACCCAGAAGAGAGTTAATCACTCTTATAGGGCGAAAGAAGAAAGTAATTTATTGTTTATTCATATAGGACCGCGTCAGCTAGGAATGATTTTAAGTTAAACTTTCACGGACTATGAATAAGATTCTTGACCAATCTTTAAAATTATCGAATATAGCTCTCGCGTTTAATTAGGTTACTGTTAACCAAAGGGTAAGAACACCCGGAGTTGATGGAGAACAATAAGTGAAATTAATTTAATGAAATTGAATAAGGATCACCAAAAATACGTTCATAACCAAGATAATCTGAAAAACAGTTAAAAAGAACAAAAGGTCAAGAATAAACATTTAACTAGTGGTGACACGAAGTTAAACTCAGAGCAGGGATAAATTAGGGAAAGCGGTGTGCTGGGAAACTTGCTCGCACCGTTTGGACGGGGGCTGTTGGTAATAGTTGATAGTTATTAAAGTAACAAAAATAATCTATCCTCATATATTCCTTATATATTTGATAATTAATAAATCTAAAAGGAAAATTAAATATGTTTTTGGTTAATAATTTATGGAATCAATTGAAATTTTTTGGAATTTTTTTAGCTGGCTTTAGTACCGGAGGTATTACTTTTTCTCTAGTATATTTATTTTTTATTATTAAAAATTTTAATAAAAATTTTAAAATTTCTTTTAATGAAACAGAAGATTTAGCAGAAAATGAAAAAGTCAATAAATTAATTAAAAAACATCAATTAATGTTTTTAGATAAAACTCAAAAAAATCCCCAAAAATATATAGAAATATTGTTTCAAGAAATAAAAAAATTAACTTTAGAAATAGCAACTATTTTTTATCCAAAATCGACTTCTCCTTGTTTAGAATTAAATCTTGGAGAAACTTTATTATTAATAGAATATTTACATAAAAGAATTGATATTTTATTTCAAAATAAAATTTTGTGTATTTTTAAACGTATGACTTTGAGACAAATTATGGTTTTAAAATATAAATTAATAAATAAAAAATATTTACAAAAAATTCAAAAAACTAATAAAATAATGAATTTTTTAAGTACTTCAGTTAATCTAATTAATCCTTTTCATTGGGCTAAAAAATTATTTTTACAACGTCTTTATCATATTTTATTAGATAAAATTGGTTTAGCTATTATTTTAATATCTGGCGAAGAAGTATATAAAGTTTATAGTAAAAAAATTTTTGTTCCTGATCAAGATTTAAAATTGTATCTACAAAATTTAAAACAAGAATTAGATAAAAATAATAAATAATAAAATTTAATAATTTTAATAATTATTATTTTATAAAAAAATAAGAAGAGTAAAAAAAATGAGTAAATTTTATATCCAATGGTTTCCTGGTCATATGAAAAAAACCTTTAAAGAAATAAATCAATGTTTAAAAATGATTGATTTAATGTTAGTAATTTTAGATGCTAGAATACCTTATTCAAGTATTAATTGGGAGTTGTTGAAAACATTTAATAACAAGCCATTTTTATTATTATTAAATAAAATTTCTTTAGCTGATATGTCTAAAATAAATATTTTTAAAAATTTTTTTGAAAAACATAAAATAACAGTATTATGGATTGATGCTAAATCAAAAATTAATATCCATCAAATTAAATCCTATATATATAAGATTTTAAAAATAAAAAATCCCCTTTGGGAAAATAAAATTTTAAAATTAATGATTACCGGTATTCCTAATGTGGGCAAATCAACATTAATTAATTGTTTAGCTAATAAAAAGGTTGTTAAAATTGCTAATATACCAGGTGTTACAAAACAAATGCAATGGATTAAAATAGATCAAAGAATGAGATTATTAGATACTCCTGGAATTTTATATCATAAATTTAGTGATCCTTATGTCGGATATAATTTAGCTATTTGTGGTTGTATTAAATCTACTTTATATCCAAAATTGCCTATTGTAGAATATTTATTAACTTATCTTAAAAAACATTATTCTCAAAATTTAAAAAAATGCTTCAAGTTGGATGAACAAGAATTAGAATTCCCTAATTTATGGTATAAAATAGCTCAAAAAAATTTTTATTTAACAAAAAATAATATTCTTGATGAAAATAAAGTTTTAGAAATGATTTTATATAAAGTTTCTAATGGTTTTATAGGTCCTGTTAATTTTGATTTAAATTTCTTTAATGTGATATAATTATTTTAAAGGTTTGGCTAATAAATAATTTATAATAGAAAACTTCGTTGTATTGAATTAATAATTTCTGTAAGGAGTATTTAAATTGTGAATTCAAAAGTAATTATTGTAGAATCTCCTGCCAAAGCTAAAACTATTAGTAGTTTTTTTGATCATAAAATTTTAGTTTTGTCTTCAAAAGGACATATACGCAATTTATCTTTAAAAGGTAAAGATAATTTAGGAATTGATATTGATAATAATTTTAAACCTGATTATTGTATTATTAAAGGCAAAGAATCTACAGTTCAAGAATTGATTTCTAAAACTAAAAATAAAAATGTATTTATAGCTACTGATTTTGATAGAGAAGGTGAAGCTATTGCATGGCATTTAGCTCAAGTTTTAAAATTAAATCCTTTACATAAAAATAGAATTTTTTTTAGTGAAATTAATAAAAATGTTGTTATTAAAGCTTTTAACAATCCTGTAATAATTAATAAACATTTAGTAGAATCACAAGAAACTCGTTTAATATTAGATAAAATTATCGGTTTTAAATTGTCATCTTTAGTACGTCGTATTCGTTCTAAATCAGCAGGACGTGTTCAATCAGTAGCTTTAAAACTAGTTGCTGAACGCGAAAAAGAACATAATGAATTCATTCCTGAAGAGTATTTTTTAATTAAAGCTTTTTTTGGAGATTTTACGGCTAATTTAATGGTTGATCCCAAAAAACCTAAAATTAAATCGGAAGAATCCGATCGAATTATAAATCAACTCAAAGATAAACAATTTTATTTAAAAGATGTAATTAAAACTAAAACCCTAAGTAAACCACCTAAACCATTTATTACAGCTACTTTACAACAAGAAGCATTTAAATATTTGGGAATGAATTCTCAAAAAACTATGATCATTGCTCAAAAACTTTACGAAGGTGTAAAAATAAACCAGGAAATAATTGGATTAATTACTTATATGAGAACTGATTCTTATTGTATGTCTCAAGAGTTTATAGGAGAAGCTAAAAAATTTATTTCTGAAAAATTTGGCTCTTCTTATGTTAATAATATTTTAAATAATTTTTCTAAAAATAACTTAGAAGCTCATGAAGCTATTCGAATTACTGATATTAAACGAAATCCTCAAGAAATTAAAAATTATTTAACTAAAGATGAATTATCTTTATATAATTTAATTTATCAAAAAACTATATCTAGTTTAATGACTGCAGCAATCATTAACAAAACACAGTTTATTTTCGAAATAGAAAAATATTTGTTTCAAGCAGAAGGTTATCAAATGATATTTGATGGTTATTTCAAAATGACAACTTATTCTAATTTTAAAGAAATATTATTACCGGATTGGGAAAAGCACAAATATTATTTGCCTCAAAAAGTGATAGCTAAATCTCAAATGACTTCACCACCACCTCGTTATAACGAAGCCTCTTTAATTAAAAATTTGGAAAATTTAAAAATTGGCAGACCTTCCACTTATTCTCATATTATTGAAACTTTAAAAAATAGATATTATGTCGAAATTAAGGAAAAAAAAATGATTTGTACTCAACGAGGGTTAATCACAAATGAAGTTTTAATGAAATTTTTTAATTCTTTTATTAATGTTAAATATACAGCTAATATGGAAGCACAATTAGATCAAATTGCTAAGGGCAAAATAGATAAAGTTACTATTTTAAAAAAATTTTACGATGATTTTATTAAATTATTTATATATGCTAATAATAATATTAATACCATACCAAATATTACTACAAAACAAAAATGTTCTGTTTGTGGAGAATTCATGGTGGAACGTTATGGTAAATATGGTACTTTTTTAGGTTGTAATTCTTATCCTAAATGTATAAATTCGGATATTGATCAAAGAAAGAAAAAAACTATAACTGTAACAAATCAAAATTGTTCTAATTGTGGTTCTTTTATGGTAGAACGAAATAGTAAATATGGTAAATTTTTAGGTTGTAGTTCTTATCCGAAATGTAAAAACATTATTTCTTATAAGAAAAATAATAAAAAAGAAAATGATGAAAAAGATTAATAATAATTTATATACAAATTAAAGTACATACACTTTATAATATATTTATTAATAATTTTATTTTTATATATACATTAAGGAAAATAAATAACTTATGTTTAATTTTTTTAAAAAGATTTTTAAAGAAAAAACTCAAAAGAAAAAAAAAATTTTTTTCAATTTAGAAAATGTACAAGAAGATCAAATATCTGAATGGGTCCGAAAAATTAAATTAAAAAATAAATTAACTGAAAATTTATTAGATGAATTAAAAATTTTATTAATTAAATCGGATTTAGGTATAGAATCTACTCAAAATTTAATTAGTCAAATGCGTAAAAATATTTTATCTGAAAATTTATCTCAACCAAAATATTTTTTAAATTTTTTAAGAGATCAAATTTTATTATTTTATAAACAAAATACAAAAAAAGATATAAAAAATGATATTTCAATAAAAAAATCACAAATTTATCTTTTTGTAGGAGTGAATGGTTCAGGCAAAACTACTACTATAGGTAAATTAGCTACTAAATTAACGGCACAAAATAAAAAAGTTTTATTAATAGCGGCAGATACTTTCCGTACTGGAGCTGTAGAACAATTACAAAGTTGGAGTAATACTTCTAAAAGTCATTTTTTTTCTAAAGCTAATAGTCAACCGGCAAGTGTAATTTTTGAAGGTTTAAAGTATAGTGAAAATCAAAATTATGATATTATTTTGTGCGATACTTCCGGAAGATTACAAAATAAAGATAATTTAATGCAAGAATTAGCTAAAATAGACAGAGTTATTAAAAAATATAATCCTCAAGCTCCGCATGAAATTTTTTTAATTTTAGATGCTATGACAGGGCAAGAAGCTTTAAAACAAGTAGAATCTTTTAGCCAAATTATTCCGGTTACTGGGATTATTCTTACTAAATTTGATCATTTTTCTAAAGGAGGTTTAATTTTGGCGATTAAACATTTATATCAGTTAGAAACAAAATATATAGGTGTTGGAGAAGAACCAAATGATTTATTAGAATTTGATATTCATAATTACGTTAATTGTTTATTTGAAAATTAATAAAAATTAAATATAAATAATCGTTTTTTAAATAAAAGAAATATTTATTAACAAAACGTTGATCGAATAAAAAAAGGAGTTATTCATGAATTTTTTAAGTAAAAGTATTCAAAAAATAATTAATAAAATTGGTAATAAAAAATATATTCAACAAAATGATATTGATAATATTATGCAAGAAATTAATCCTGCTTTATTAAAAGCAGATGTTGATTATGAAGTAGTAAATAAATTTAATGAATTAATTAAAAAACAAACCTTAAATATGCAACTTTTAAAAGGTTTAACCGCTCAACAACAAGTTATTAAAATAATTCAAAATACTTTAACTAATATTTTGGGAAATAAATCTTTACCTTTGAATTTCAAAGATAATAAATTAAATATTTTTTTATTAATAGGAATGAAAGGTAGCGGAAAAACAACTGTTGCAGGTAAATTAGCTTTTTTCATAAATAAACAAAAAATGGTGGATAAAATTTTATTAATTGCAGCAGATTATCATAGACCTGGTGGTATTCAACAATTACAACAAATTGGTCAAAATATAAATATTGAAGTTTATAATGATAAAAATACAAATAATTCTTTAGAAGTTATTTTAAACGGTATTAGTTATGCTAAAAAGCATCATTTTAAAGTTGTTATCATTGATACTACTGGATTTTCTCCTGAAGATACAGCTAGTATAGATAATTTATCTTTAATTAAAAAAAATATTAAACCAGATGAAACATTGATTGTTGTAGATGCTTTAGGGGGTCAACAAATATCAGGTAAAATTAAACAAATTAATGAAAAATTATCATTTACAGGAGTAATTATGACAAAAATGGATGCTCAAACTTCAGGTGGTTTAATTTTATCTATCAGATATATTACTAAGTTGGCTATTCGTTTTATTTCTAGCTCAGAACAACATAATGATGATAATTTTGAACTTTTTTATCCCGATCGTATAGCTTCTAGAATTTTAGGTATGGGTGATTTATCTACTTTAATAGAAAATATAGAATCTAAACTAGATCCCAAACAAAATGCTGAATTAATAGATAAACTATTTCAAGATAATTATAATTATTATGATTTACAAAAACATTTAAATTTAATTAAAAAAATGGGATCATTTCAAAAAATTTTAAATTTTATTCCTGGAATAAGTAATAAAATATCGGATTTAAATATTTTAGATAATAATATAATGATTAAATTCGAAGCTATTATTAAAAGTATGACACATAAAGAAAGATTAAATCCGGAGTTAATAGCTAATAATAATCGTCGTCGTCATCGCATTATTAAAGGTTCTGGCACAACTAATCAAGAAATAAACTTATTGATAGATTTCGTAGAAAAACAAAAAAATTTAACTAAACAAATAGATAATAAAAATTTTAAAAAAGATTCGACAACAGATTATCAAGATTTGATAAATAAATTTTTAGATTCAAAATAAATATTTGTTTAATTCATGAGGGAAAATAAAATTTATGAAACATTTAATTTTGGTAGATGGGCATGCACTTATTTTTCGTGCTTACTACGCTACTGCTTATAAACGAAAAGGGCGCAAAAGATGCTCATAATTCTGCTATTTAACGCATAGCCTAGAGTGATAATCTCTCTAGAGGTCACGTAAACACCGCAAGGTGGGCTTGATCAACTAGTTCGAAAGAAGAGTTGATAACAGCAAAAGCACGCAAGCGAGATGAGACGAAATATCTAGTCAATAAGTCGACGCCAGACCAGAAGTCAAGGAAAAGGTGAAAGTCCCTAAGCAGTTAAATGAAGTGGTTTAGTTAAAACATTTTGGTAAGATATTGCTACCAGGATTAGGGAGGATACATAATATGCTTTTCGGTATTATGTAAAATTATCAATTAGGTTAAATTAGTTAACCCCTTCCTACACTTTTCCATCTAAATTAATCAAGCTTCTATGAATATTCTTAACTTTAATGATGGTAAACTGCCCCTAACACTTCCCGTAGAATTATGTGGTAACTTTGATCTCCCTAAAAGCACCTTTTTAAGGTTAAAACTAGTAGTACTAGGCTCAAGGGAAAAGCGAAACTTAAAGTAGTCGTCAGTTTAATTCTGGAATTGGAATATTTGAGAAGAACCTGATCAAGGCGAAGGGTAATAACCTTTACATGGCGAAAGAGTTTCAATATCTTAGATTCTAAGAATATTAGGCGCCGGATGCTTGGAAACTTGCTTGTCCGGTTCTGTGGGGGGCTAATTGCGAATATGAAAGAAGTTATTATCATTTCTTTTTTAAACCGCGTTAATCTATCTCAATAATATAAATAATATTGAAAATAATAATAATTTAAATAAATTTAATGCTTTAATGATTTTTATCAATATGTTTGAAAAAATTTTAGAAAAAACTCAAAATCATATTTTAGTTGCTTTTGATACACAAGGAAAAACTAAAAAAAAAGAAATTTATTTAGATTATAAAAAAGGTCGTCCTCTTATACCTCAATTATTGATAGATCAAATTGTTTTGGTACAGGAATATTTAAAAATTTCTGGAGTAAAATATCATTATCAAACAGGGGGCGCCAAAGATGCCTAAATTTCGTGCTATTTAACCAATAGCCAGGGCTGATAAACCCTGAAAGGAGATGGTCGGTCGAGCAGACGAAAGAATGTTAGATTATAGCAGATCATAAAAGCGGGTTGCGACCAAAGCAAATTAGTCAACAAGACTTCGCCACCAAATAATTCCATGGAGAAGCCTGAGATGGTCTAAGAAGGAAAATTGAGGTCATGATAAGACCTGTTCCGAAAGTTGCTGAAACGGACAGTCCAGAAGCTATTGATATAAACCTGTTGTATTCGGATAGTTTATCAAATAAGAAAACCTGGAATCAGCCTCTCAAAAAGAGGATACTTCCCCTAAAGAATTAAGGTAGAAATTTAGCGTAACTTGGAGAATCCTAAAACTAGGTAATTAAATTTACCAATCAGGAAATAAAAGCCCTGATCGTCAAGGATAAAGAATCTTCTTAGTAGTCGTAAGGGTAAACCTAAATTTGGAATAATTTAGTTAATCGTCTTACCCAGAAGAGAGTTAATCACTCTTATAGGGCGAAAGAAGAAAGTAATTTATTGTTTATTCATTAGGACCGCGTCAGCTAGGAATGATTTTAAGTTAAACTTTCACGGACTATGAATAAGATTCTTGACCAATCTTTAAAATTATCGAATATAGCTCTCGCGTTTAATCAGATTGCCACCAATAATGGGGTAGAAATACCCGAAATAGACGGGAAAATAATAAATGATATGAACTTAAACAAATTAGAGAAATATCACCAAAAATACGTTTATCATCAAGATAACTCAAAAATCTCGAAGAAATTGAACTATCAATTGAGATGAAGAGTCCAAGATAACTTACTAACTCGAAAAATGAAAACGAATCATGGGAGAGGTTCTCTTGGGGAAAGAATTCAAGGAATGAGAAATTATCAAGGTGAAATAACCGAAATAGTTATCCAATCCCTATCTCTTCAAAAGATGAGCCAGATTAACTAATAGGTTGATAGCACAAAAAAATGTGAGATTGACTAATTAGAAAATCGATCCTGGGTAATTCATCATGTCGGCATCTAATTGGAGAAACATAATGGACAAAAGGTCAAGAATAAACATTTAACTAGTGGTGACACAAAGTTAAACCCGGAACAGGGATAAATTAGGGAAAGCGGTGTGCTGGGAAACTTGCTCGCACCGTTTGGACGGGGGCTGTTGGTAATAGTTGATAGCTATCAACGAAACGCCAATAATCTATCCGTATTTATGAAGCGGATGATATTATTGGAACTATCGCTCAACAAGCTAGTTCTCAACAAATCACTACAGATATTTATTCTAGTGATCATGATTTTTTGCAATTAATTAATGATTATGTAACTATTCGTTTAATAAAAAAAGGGTTAACAAATGTTAGTGATTTTGATACTAAACTATTAGAAAAAGAATATCAGTTAAAACCTGAACAAATAGTTGATTTTAAAAGTATGATTGGAGATAATTCTGATAATATTATAGGAATTCCAGGTATTGGCCCTAAAACTGCTCTTAAATTATTGCATAAATTTAATAATTTAGATAATTTGTTAATGAATTTAACACAAATTCCTGATAATTTAAGAAACAAAATAGAACCATTTCAAGATAGAATTTATTTAAATCGTTTATTAATAACTATTGATAAAACCGTTCCTTTATCTTTTGATTATACACAAACTTATAAGGAAAATATTAATTTAAATTTATTATTAAATTTTTGTAAAAAATATAATTTAAATCGTTTATATAATAAAAAAATAAAAACAAATTATAATTTTTAAAAATTATAATTTGTTTTTTTTTGATTAAAATAATAGTCTTTAATTAATATATTAAAATTATTTTTAAATTTTTTTTATTTTTTCATTTTTATACAATTAAAAACTTTCATATTGATATGTAAATTTACTGATTTTATCGTTAAAATAACAAATTTTTAAATTTTTTTGTTTTTTATCATTATATTTATATTCATAAAAAATTTTATTTTGGAATTTTATATGTTTTTCTGGTTTGAAAAAACTAAATATATTTTTATTAGGCTTTATAAGTTCTTTATATATTTTATAAACTTTTTGATTTTGTTTATTATATTTATAAACAAAAATATTTTTATAACAATCGCCGTTATGACTAAAATAAAATTTAATTTTTTTTCTTAATATGTTTTTATCATCATATTCATAAATAATTTTAATTTTATTATCTTTATCGGTAATTTTAACTAATTGATTATTTTTATTATAGAAATATTTATTATCTATTTCTTGTTGATCATGAGATTCAGGAATAAAAGGTTCATCATAATGTTTTAAACGATATTCTAATTGATTTTTTTTATTATAATGATAAGTATAAAATATATTTTCATTAAAACATTTTTTTCTCACTAATTGTCCTTCTTTATTGTAAAAAGAAAATGAGTATATTGTAAAATCTTCATTTTTTTCATTATAGATAGATTTAATAACTCTTGAGAATATAATATTTTTATTATTTTCTTTTTTATCAAAAATATCATGAAAATTTTTATCCGTTGATAAATAAGTTTGCATTGTAGAAGTTGAATCACAACTATTTTCAGATATTTGATCTTCGGAAATATTATCAGATTTATTTATTATTTTAAAATCAGAATTATTTACCTTAATTTTATTATATGAATTATAAATAATTATTAAAATAATGATAATTATAAAGAAAAAATAAATATTTTTAATTTTTTGCATTAATTAAAATAATCGGGATAGAATAGTTGGGTTTAATAACAAATTAATTTTGTCGATATATTCCGAACTAGCCCCCCACAGAACCGGACAAGCAAGTTTCCAAGCATCCGGCGCCTAATATCTTAGAATCTAAGATATTGAAACTCTTTCGCCATGTAAAGGTTATTACCCTTCGCCTTGATCAGGTTCTTCTCAAATATTCCAATTCCAGAATTAAACTGACGACTACTTTAAGTTTCGCTTTTCCCTTGAGCCTAGTACTACTAGTTTTAACCTTAAAAAGGTTCTTTTAGGGAGATCAAAGTTACTCATAAATTCTACGTGCAATTTTAGGTACAGTTTACGTTCTTTATTTAAAAAAATTATAAAAATTTTTTGAATTATTTAGGAACGAATTTTGTTCTCTAAGTTATCCATTGAAGGATTACTGGGAATAATCTTAATTCGCGAAAGATTTACTAAATTAAGCGTCTTAGAGCTCTTGGCTTATAACAACTTGCCATTGAAGTTTATTTATTAACAACATTTTTTTAACTGTTTAGGGATTTTCACCTTTTCCATAACTGCTGACCTCGCGAATGCTTTCGAATTAGTTGTTTTTTCTTACATCGCTTTCATGCTTTTGCTGTTACTTATTACTCTTTCGAGATAATCTGCCAAGCCCATTTTTCAATTTTTATGTGGTCTCATATTAATACGGATAGATTAATTGCGCTTTATACAACGATTTGTCTTTGTTGTTTTATTTACAATCAGCCCCCGTCCAAACCGGACAAGCAAGTTTCCCAGCATCCGGCTTTCCATAATTTACTCTCTTTCGAGAACTAATGTCTCCTCACGGTTGATTAGCTATTTATTCTTATTGTTCTTATTTTTTCTGATATCATGTATTTGTTGATTGGTTATCTGGCGATGACAATCTTTACACAATACTTTATTCATGATCCTTTGGCGATGTGTATTGCGAATTGTCCCAATATGATGAATTTGAAGTTGGGTTGTTTTGTCGCAATTCTCACAACGTTCCCCCAAGAAAAAAACCTCCCATAGTTCGTATTGGGTTTTTCCTTTATTAAGCCCCAAGTTGATCCTATATTAAGTTTCTTTCGAACTCTGGCAATTGCCGTTTCCCGTTTCCTTGCTAGTGTTTTCAAACAGCTATATTCTGCTAGATAATTTAAATGGGTTAAGACCCTGAGATTGTTAGCTAAACAAAAGTATTGGATAATTCCGCGGACGATTGTTTGATAGGTCCGGCTTACTGATTGCAAGTTTTAAGTCTTGTTCTAGCCATTGCATTACTTGATTCTTAACCCTTTCAGATTTGTCATACTCGCCTTTAACACCAATGATAAAATCATCAGCATAACGGATGTATTCAATTCTCGTCTTTGGGTTTAAATTGATTTCTCTGTCAAATCCCAGTTCATGATGCTGGTGTGTTTTCCATGCCTTCTGATATTCTGGGTTACTCTTCTTAATTGACTTCCCTTCTTTAATCAGTTCTTCCATTTTCAGGTCAATGTAATGTAAATATACATTCGCTATCAGAGGGAAAATAATCCCTCCTTGAGGAGAACCTGATAAAGATTCGTATTTGATTCCCATCCTTCATGAAGCCAGCTTTTAACCATTTGTTAATGGTTGAGAGCGTTTTATTCTTTTTGATGAACTGGTTTAAGGTTCTCATTAGAATCTTATGATTAATAGTATCAAAGTAACCTTTTAAGTCGATTTTGACAATATAATCTATCCCTTTAAATCTTTGTTTGACGCGTTTGATGGCGTCATGATAAGATTTTCTGATCCTAAATCCAAAACTCCATTCTGAGAAGATATTTTCAAAATAAGGAGTTAAGAGTTGTTCCAGGCATTTTTGCATCAGCCTATCTTTGATGGTCGGTATGCCCAAGGGTCTGATTTTTTTCTATTATCTTTGGGAATGAATATGCTTTTGACTGGTTTTGGGTGGTAACCGTTATTGACGTATTCCAGATGGTATCTTTTTAATCTTTCCAGATTGATTCCATTGATGGTTTTATTGTCGATTCCGGGGGTTCCCGCTCCCTTGTTAGCCGCAATTTTATTAAATGCTGTTAACGTGTTGTAAAAGTTATTCATTCCCTGCTAAGGAGTAACCGTTTGATGAACAATATTGAATTTTATCCAATGTTCGTGAAAGTTTAGTTTCTGGTGAAACCGTTGTTGACATGATATATCAACTCCTTCTTTGATGCCATTGAATAAATAATAAATTACTTTCTTCTTTCGCCCTATAAGAGTGATTAACTCTCTTCTGGGTAAGACGATTAACTAAATTATTCCAAATTTAGGTTTACCCTTACGACTACTAAGAAGATTCTTTATCCTTGACCATCCGGGCTTTGATTTCCGGATTGGTAAATTTAATTACCTAGTTTTAGGATTCTCCAAGTTACGCTAAATTTCTACCTTAATTCTTTAGGGGAAGTATCCTCATTCGAGAGGCTGATTCCAGGTTTCTTTTTTGATAAACTATCCAATACGAATAATAAATATTGATAGCCTCTGGACTATCCGTTTAAGCAACTTCCGAGACAGGTTTATTCATTACATCAATTTCCTTCTTAGGCCATTTCAGGCTTCTCCGTAGACTTATTCGGTGGCGGAGTCGTCTTGACTAATTTGCTTTCGTCTTAATCCGCTTTTATGGTCTGCTATAATCTGACATTCTTTCGTTTGTTAGACCGACCATCTCCTTTCAGGGTTTATCGACCCTGGCTATTGGTGAGATAGCACGAAATTTAGGCCTCTTTGGCGCCCTTATTCCAAATAAGATAGTACGTTAATCTATGGAATTTATGGTCTCTTTGCGCCCTCTTTCTAAATATATTTTTTTTAATATACTATACATAATAAAAAAATGTATAGCCATTATAAGTATACACAATTTTATAATTTTCAAATTTTATTTATGATTTGAAAAAAATAAAAGATTTTCTTGTAATGTTAAGAAACGTAAATTATTAAACAGAAATAATTTTTAATTAAAAATAAATTAAAATTTTTAAAAAAATCATATACAATAATTAAAAAAAACAATTAACTATTGATAATTAAATTGATAAACTAGATTTTTTATTGTAAAATTAAATATTTTGTAAAATATTTCATTATTTATTATGAAATTTAAAATAATTTTTTTTATTTATTTCTTCAATTTTTGAAATGCAATTTTTTTATAATTTTATAAAATTTGATATTTTAAGACATAAATTTTTATTTATTTTATTTGTTTTTAAAATAATAAAACTGATTATTTATTATATGCTTTTAAAAAATAATAAGTATTATTATTTGTTCTGTAATCTATTCTTATTCATTAATTTTATTTATTAAATAAAATATTTTTTCATTAAAATCAACACAAAATAAACAAATCTAAATAAAGTAAATTTGATATATTTTCTAAAATTTTCAAAAGATTATATTTTTAAAAATTTAAAATTTATAATTACATTATTTCGAAATATTAAATAAAAAAATCATTATTTTATAAACATACAAAAATTATTATTAAATAAAGATAATAAATATATAATTATAATTATTTAATATTTTTAAAATTTTCTTTTTTCTAAAATATATTTTTTGGAAGCAATTGTGCAATTATAAAAAAATTTATTTTGTTTTCGAATTAAATTAATGTATAATATTTCGTTAGAAGAAAAACAATTATATTATTTTTAAATAATATTGATGATAATTCATTTATTATTAAAATTGAACAATAATTTATTATTTTTTTATAAAAAATTAATAAATTTAAAATAAACAAATATATAAATTGTTTATTTAACGAATTAATTTTAAAAATGTTTTAATTAAGGAGTTTTTTTATGTTTTTATTTATTAATATTCGGCAATTTTTGTATATATTAAATTTATTATTGATTATTTCAGCCATTATATTTGTTATTATAAATTTTTTCAGAAAGCAAAAAATTTTAAATAAATTTTATCTTACAAAAAAAACAATTGATAAAATTTTGATATTTATATCTCAAGTGCCACAAGAACAAAAACACAAATATTATAAATGGTTATTAATAATTAGTGATAATAATTTAGAAATACAAAAATGTTTAACTATTAACAACCATACTTTGTTAGAATTATTCTCTAAAATACTTATTTTCAGCAATTCATGTATTTTATCATTGTCTAACCAATTAACATCAATAATATTTATTTTTTTAATATTTTTTATAGTTCCTTTGGGTTTTGAAATTATTAATTTTATTTCGATTTCTAATAATCGTAAAATAATTAATAATTCATATTCAATCATACAAAAAATTAGTAAAGAGATTGAGAATAAACAAAATTTATAAAATATTAATTGAATGAAATTACAGCACTTTTTAAAATCGGATTATGATGAAGTAGTTCTTCAAAAAAATTATATAAAAAAATATTTTTTATATTTTATTGTAATATTTTTATAAATTCTTCATCAACTTTTTTTTGGAAATTTTAATTAAATTGTTGTTGTATTAAACTTTTATTTTAATTTTCTAAATTTTAATTTAAAATAACTAATTTCTTGAATTATTGTATTCATTTGTTGTTGTTTGTAATAAATCAATTTTTTAAATTTCTCTTTTTAGTGCGATTGAAAATCAGTTTGATTTGGTATTTGTTATTATATTTTGGTTTTGTAATCTAGTATTATTATTTTCCAATTTAGTCTCAATAGTTTTTTTTCATTAAAATATTATAATCTTGGATATTTGAGCATTTATTTTTGTGATATAAATTGTAATGAACATCAATATAGATATATTTATTTAGTTTTTTATAAAAAATCCAAGCAAAATTCCCATTCTATCTGGTAATAGTCAAATGACCATCAAATATGTTGATTGTGATATATCATCTTTATATAATTTAGAACAGAAATATTAAATAAAAAATATTTTTGTTACATCAAATACAAAAAAATCGATGTATAATACTTAGTATTATAATTATAAGTAAAAATATAAATTATTTTTATTATTTTGTTTAGAAAGAAAAAAAATTAATTAATTATTATGATAAATGTAAATAAAAAATATTTATTCATTTTTAGTATTATTTTGTTATTTATTGCAATAGTTTTTATATACATTAATAAAAATAACGAGCATAAAAGTGATATTTTTTTTCAAGAAGTATCTGATTCAAATTTATCAGAAGAAATAAATTCTGAATTATCAGAAAAAATGCAAGACTCAGATATTCAACCAAAAGATAAAACTTTTGATATTAACCAAAAAATTAATAATGAAAATAATAATAATATTTATTTTCAAAAAGAATCAAATTCCAACTTTCCAAAAGAAATAAATGAAGAAAAAGTCGATTCAAAAACGCAATCATCACTACAAAAATTTAATTCTCAAAAAGAAAAAAAATATAAAACTAATATTAATTTTGATCAATGGGAACAAATTAAAAAATATTTTTTAAATCTTGAATACGATGATGTTTCAATATCTTTTTTACCGTCTGAAGATCAAATTTTTATAAAAAAAGAAAAAACAAAATTTAATATTGAAGACAAAATAAAACAAAAACAAGAATTATTACAAAAATGGCAAAAATGGTTCGACGAAAGCCAAAAAAAAATAAATTATTTACAAAAAGAACTAAATTCTCTTCCTGATCTACAAATACTCGAAGATGAATTACAAAAATTAATTAAAATAGAAAATCAGAAATTATATCCAAATAATAATAATCCGAATATAAATTCACAAATAAAAAAATATGATTTCGATACAGAACATCAAAAATTACAATTAAAAATAAAACAAAAAGAAAATATTGAAAATTTTTATAAAGAAATCGAAAAAGAAAAAGAAAATCAAAAAAGATTTTCTAAAATAATTGATGAAATAAAAGAAAATCATCGTAAAGCAATTAAATATAATATTCAATATATTAAAAATAATTTTGAAATCCAACAATTATAATCATTATTCATATCACTTATTTATTTTAAAATTAATCTATAGGGTGTTACGTACAATAATCTGTTAATCATGTTCAAGATCAACTTTCTTAGTTGATCTTTTTTTGTTTTTAAAAGAAAATCACTTCTCCCCATTTACTACACAACTAAATGAAGAGGTTACATTGGTAACATGGAATAAAAAATAAAACAAAGAATTAATAATCAAGACCAATTTTAAAATTGGTCTTTTTTTTGTTTTTTAAAAAAAGATAACCCTTCCAGAAAAATACGGAAGAAAGAAAAATGATCAAAAAAGTATTTTTAAAAAAATCTAAAAAAGAAGAAACAGAAAAATTACTTACTCTTTTTTTAAAAGACAAAAAAGTGCTAAAAAAGAATTAATCAAAAAAATTGCGATTCTTGTTAAGACTTCTATTACTGATACCGAAACTTTTTATAACGCTTTCGAAAAAGAAGTTATCAAAGCCATTACAACCGAACAATAAAAAGTGATTATTTATCCTAAAATTACAATCTTATCAAATAATTATTTCTTCTGATCTTAGTTTATTAGATCAAAACGAAAACAAATTAATATCGGAAGGAAGAGGTGAAAAATAATTTTAACCCCGTTAGACATTTTGAAAGGTTTAATTAACTTAAAATCTTATTTTACCTGGGTTATGATGGCGATGGTGGTCTGGAGTGGTTATAGTTTCTTTAAAAAACGTTCCACTCCTCCTTTTTGATCAAGGCATATTACTACTTTTTTTATTATTTTAGGAATATTTAGTCTTCTTTATTTTTAGTTTTTTGTGATAATGAACCATCTTCCGAATATTGCGGCCAATTATTTGATAAAATTGACCAAGCCCTCAATAAATATGAGGAAAATGTTCATAATTATCATAGTTTAAAACAAGATTGGAAAAAGAATTAGAAAAATATGAAAAAGAACTCAAAGACCTTTCTGAACAAAAAGACCTAACCCCCAAGAAGATAAAGAAAAAATTCAAACTGGTTTAGCCAAAATCGAAACTAAACTTAAAGAAAAAAAGGCAAAAATTCCTGAAACTACCCAAAATATTACTATATTAAAGGGAAAATTAATTCAATTTGAACGAACGAAAGAAGCTAAAGAAAAAGAATTGAAACAAAAACAAGCAGCAGAAACATTAGCTTTCCCTGATGATAAAATTAGATTGCAAGCAAAAATTAAAAAATTTTAAGAAGAAATACTCTAAATAATTGTTAAAATAAAAGATATTAATATTCAAATTAGTAAATTAGAAGTAAACCAAAAATACTACTAAGATATGTTAGCTGATGCTGAAAAAGAAAAAAAATTTTAGAAGAAAGCTATGAAAAAATGAAAAAAGAATATAAAAATAATATATTAAACTTTATCTACTCTTTCTACAACATCTCCTCGGCCGAGGGATAAATAAAAGGAGTTATAAGTTAAAATGATACAAATAAAAAATAAATTATATGTTTTACCATTATTTGTAATGATTTTTTTAGGATTTTTTGCTTTAATTAACATTAATCAAGTTATGGCTGCTCCTAAAAAAAATGATAAAGGTAAAGAAATTTCTTCATCAGGTAAACAAGAAAAAATAACCAAAAAAAATATATCACAATATTATGAATTATATAATACTCTTGAAAATTATTCT
>JAUZJE010000006.1:0-30731 GCA_032886695.1 'Waltheria sp.' little leaf phytoplasma | reverse complement strand
CTGTTATCAACTCTTCTTTCGAACTAGTTGATCAAGCCCACCTTGCGGTGTTTACGTGACCTCTAGAGAGATTATCACTCTAGGCTATGCGTTAAATAGCAGAATTATGAGCATCTTTTGCGCCCTAGCGATTTATAATTTGTTTGTTTAAAGCTCTTACAATAACTTCTACTTCTGGTAGTTCCGGCATTAAAAAAATCTCCTTTATTTGTTATTTATGCAATTTTTGACAAACCAATTTAAAGTATTTAAATATAATTCCGATTTGTTATTCACTTACGTGAATAAATTTTTCAATTAACAAAATACCTTTTTCTTTTAATATAATTTTATTAAGAAATAATTTTCCAGTTATAATTTTTATTTTTTGACCTGGTTGTAAAAAAAATTCTGGATTATCATTATCAATATGTTCAAAAAATAAAATTAATTCTGAAAAAATTTTCATCTCAGAGTGAATAAGTATTTTCAGATCAACAGTATACCATTCCTTAGAAATTTTAAAGTTTTGATCTTTATTATATCTTACATTTACTATACAAATTAAATCATTAATAGAATAATTGTTATATAAATTATTATCAAGTAGTTTAGCGAAATTCATAAAAATCAAAAACCTTTCTGAACTAAAAAAATTTAAATAGATACAATAATAGGTAAAATTAAAGGATTACGTAAAGTAGTTTCATAAATACGAGGAGTGATAAAATTAATAATAGCTTTTATTAAATAATTTTCATTAACTGTTTCAGAAGATAATAATTTTTGAATCATATATTTAATATCATTAGATATTTTTTGAATAAAATCGCCACTACCTTTCATATAAATAAATCCTCGAGATACAACCATCGGATGATTAATAATTTTTTTATTCTTCCAATCCATGCTAACAATAATAGATAGCAATCCTTCTTCATTTAAAATTTTTCTTTCCTTAATGATAGAATTACTCAAATTTTCTGAACCAGAATCATCAATATAAATATCATCGTGAGGAATTTTTCCGATTAATTCAGCTTTTTCGGGACTTAAACCTAATACATCACCATTATCTAAAATAAAAACATTCTCAGAAAGTATACCACATTCAATAGCTAACTTTTTATGAGCCATTAACATAACATATTCACCATGAACCGGAACTAAAAAACGTGGTTTAATTAAATTTAACATTAATTTCAAATCATTTTGACTAGCATGTCCAGAAGCATGAGTATCTACTAAAAATCCATGTAAAATTACATTAACTTCCATTTTATACAATAAATCTAAAATTTTATTAACGCTATCTTGATTTCCTGGAATAGGAGAAGATGAAAAAATTACTGTATCTTTATTATTTAATTTAATTTGTCGATGAGTACCATTCGCCATACGACTCAAAGCAGCTAAAGGTTCCCCTTGAGAACCAGTACATAACAAAGTAATATCTTCATCATTAATATTAATATTGTTACTATTGGCTAAAAATTCTTTTGGCACTTTTAAATAACCATTTTTAGCTCCGACTTCGATTGCTTTTTCCATACTTCGACCAAAGACAGCTACTTTTCTTTTAGTTAAAACACTAGCTTGAATAATTTGTCTAATACGATAATAATTAGATGCAAAAGTAACAATAATAATTCTACCTTTAATTTGATAAAATAAATTATTAATAGTATCTCCAATTTTATTTTCTGATTCTATAAAACCTTTTTGTTGAGCATTAGTAGAATCTGATAACAAACATAAAACTCCTTTTTTACCTAAATCAGCTAATTTAGCATAATTCGCTAAAGGACCTTCAGGAGTATGATCAATTTTAAAATCACCAGTATAAAAAATAATATTTTTATTATATTCAAAAACAATACCAAAAGTATCAGGTATCGAATGATTTAGACGTACAAAAGAAATTGTAACTTTTCCAAAACACAATTCAGATTCTTCTTCATATTTTTCTAAAATATGCATATATTTTTGCAATTTATGTTCTGTCAATTTAAATTCAATCAAATCATAAGCAATACCAGTAACCAAAATCTTGGGTATTTTAACTTTACGTAATAAAAAAGGAATGCTGCCAATATGATCCTCATGACCATGAGTAATTAAAAGACATTGAATTTTATGTTCATTTTTAATTAAATATTCATAACTAGGAATTATATAATTAATACCTAAAAAAGAATCTTCAGAAAAAGACATGCCCGAATCCATAATAAAAATTTTACCCTGAATTTCGACCACATACATATTTTTACCTACTTCACCTAATCCGCCTAAAGCATAAAATAAAATGTCAAATTTAGGTTGTTGCGAAATATGTGCTACCATTTGTAAAATTATCCTTTGCTTTCAATTACAATATTTGAATTAAAATTTAAATCTTTATTTAGCGTTGACCTAGTTGCAGAAATTAAAACAGGAATGATAACAGGTTTTTTTTTAGTAGCTTTAAAAATAAATTTAGATAATTCTTCTCGCAAACTATTTTTAAAATCACTCCATTTAATTTGTTTATTAATATGTATAAACTGTGTACTTATTTTTAAAAATAATTCTTTCAACTGTTGAATCAGAGGTTCTATTTTCATTTTATCTAAAAATCCCTTACTAACCAACTTAATATTATCAATATCTCCGATTACTTTACGCAAACGTAGATCCAAATTACAGGCTATAATTAAAATTCCATCATTGGCTAATAACTCCCTATCTTTAATAATAAAATTATTACCATCTATAACTGGCGTACCATCAATTAAAATTTCACCTAAATTTTTGAAAAAATTTTTTTTAATTAAAGGTTTATGTAAGCCATCATAAAACCACATATCACCGTTTTCTATTAAAAAAATTTTATTATCCGAAAAATTAAAATTTTGAACCATTTTTTTTACATAATATTGATGTCTATATTCACCTGCAATAGGTAAAAAAAATTTTGGTTTTAATAAATATAATAATAATTTTAAATATTCTTGATAATCATAAGATAAGTTTTGAAATAGATCTTTAATTAAAAATTCTACTTGAAAACCATGTCTTGCTAATATATCAATAGTTTTATTTTGAACTTTATCAATACCAGGTAAATCCACAGAAAATAATAAAATTTTATCGGCTATATGCAATTTCATTAAACGATCAGTTTTTTTACACATACGTTGCAAACGATAAAAAGCTTCAAAACGTCGACCAAACACTAATACAACAACATTATTATATTTCAAATAATCTTTAGAATTTTTTAAATTAATTAAAGTATTTTCAGGAATTTTTAAATATTTTTTTGATAAAGCAATATCAATAATTTTTTCACTTTTACGACCTAAAATAATAATCTTTAAATTAGCTTGTACAGCTAAATCGATAACCATTTGAATTTTTAATAAATCTGGAATTAAAAAAGTAACAATAATATTGTTTTCTATATTGCCAAAAAAACTACTCAAATGATGTTCTAAAATTTCTTCTCTTTTAGGTTTTACCAAACTCAAAGCCCCTTGAGAAACCAATAATAAAGCTAAAACTTTTTTACGAGCCAATTCTACTAAAGTGGTAAAATTAGTTTGAAAAAAATTATTTTTAGATTGTTGCATATGCATAGCACTCATATATATAATCATTCCTGAAGCAGTTTCAAAAGCTAAACCTAAAGTGCCTGGTAAAAAATGAGATATCCCAAAAACAAAAATTTTAATATTATCAATAGTAATTTTCATATCATCTTTTATCATATTAAACGATAAACAAGATAAATCTATATTTGCTTGTTTTAAATTAAATTTAATTACTTCCATAGTAAAATCCGAAGTATAAATAGGAATGGACCATTCTTTTATAAAATAAACTAAAGCTCCTGAATAAGTTTCTAAAGCTGAAGTAATAAAAATACCTTTAATTTGTCCTTTAATAGATTCTAATTTATGATATTCCGGTAAAATAGCATCAATACCATTTACTAATACACTAGGATATTTTAAACCAGCATCTAAAATAAAATAAGAAGAATTGATTTTTAAGAGGTAAAAATTTTTCCCATTCTCCCCTATACCTCCTAAAGCGAAAAAATTGATTTCTTGCATTTTTTTTAATAGAACTCCCTTAAAAAATTAATAATGTAATATCGCTAATTAAAATAATTTCAAAACATATGTTTAACGATTAATTTGATTTTGGTATCATTATTAATTAAAGTTTATAATATAAATATTATATTTGTAAAATAAAAATAAATAAATTTAATATGATGTTAATTATTTTAAAAAATACTTGAATTTGATTAATCACTATTTATTATAGCTTTAAAAAAATTAATATCAATTTTTTTCTATTTTTTTAGAAAGTTATCAGATAAATAAAAATATGAAATATCCAACTAAAATTAATAATCAAAATTTAAATTATAATAAAAAAAGTAATTTAGGAAAAAAATTAGAACAAGATATCAATTTAACCAATAAATTTTATCAAGAAAATCAAATCGCTTTTATTCATAAAAATGAAATCCCTATACAAGTAGTTAAAGTTGAATATGCACAAAGAAAAAAAACTAAAATTGTAGAAGCCTATTATCGTTTAAAATCTTTGCCAGATTATCAAGGAATTTATAAAGGTAAATATTTATCTTTTGATGCTAAAGAAACTAATAATGTAAAAAAATTTCCTTTAAAAAATATTCCTAATCATCAAATAATTTATTTACAAAAAATAAACGAATTAAAAGGAATAGCATTTTTAATTATTCATTTTAAACGTTATAACCAATATTTTTATCTGCCTATATCTTTTTTAAATAATTTTATTAAAAAATCTTCATCCAAAAGTATTGATTATCAAATTTTTATTAATGAATTATGGCAAATTCCTTATAGTTATCGTCCTAGATTAGATTACTTACAAATTGTTAATAAATTTATCTAAAAGATTAAATATCCATTTTATAAATTAAATTCAATATTTTCATTAATAATAGGTTTTAAAAATAACAAAATACTTCCAATAAGCGTATTAGTTAAAAAAATCATAATATTAATATAAATAACCAAAATCCAATATATAGATAAAAAAGGATGTAACTGAGTTATTATCCAAGAATCTGATTCAAATATTAAAAACAAAGAATCATAAGAATAATAATAAAAACTATAAATACAAAATGTATAAGAAATAATTTGCACAAAAGAAATTAATAAGAAACTTTTTATAATATTTTTTTTCAGTAAATATGGAGAATTCTTGATATGAAATAAACCAGATAAAGAATAAGCCATATATGGAAAAATAAAAAAAAATATTAAAAATAATAATTGTAAATATCTTGTTTGATTTAAAATAAACATATTAATAATAGGCCATTCCAACGCAGTATGGATCATGACATATACGAAATTAGCGCATAAACTAAATTTAAATCCGAACAAAAATCCTATTAAAACTATAGGTAATAACTCTAATTTGATTAAAGATCCGTGACAATCTTGAAAAAAAAATTTAGTAAATAAAAATTCAATAAAGAAAGAAATTGTTAATAACAAAGAACTAATAATTACTTTTTTTAATGAAAAAATCTTCATAATTAACTTTTAAAATATACCTTTCTTATATTATACATTTTTATTAAAAAGGATAAACAAAAAAATTGAAAATTAATAAGTATTTTCCGCAACAAAATCCCGATAAATATTTAACTCATTGTTTATGATTGTTTATATTTATTATTAATAAAACCTTGTTCTAATAAAAATAAAAAATCTTGATTCGAAGCATTTAAAATATAATTATTAATATTCACGTTTTGCAAAACTTTTTGAATATCTTCTGTTCTAAATAAAACATTCTCAAAAAAACTACAAAATTTTTCTAAATTTTCTTGAATATGAAAAAAATCACCACATAATTCCATTTTTCTAATATAACCATCTTCTAATTCTAAAAAAACTTTTATTTCGCCCCATCCAAAACGATATTGCAAATTTTTGGAATACATAGGGTGGTTAAATAACCATTTAAAAGAATTATATTTAATAGCTAATTTATTAATGGCAACTAAATCTTTTTCAGTTAAAATTAATTCTTGTTTTTTTAAAAATTTTTCCAAATAATTAACTAATATTTCTTGTGTCATATCGGGAAGATAATCTTTTAAATTAAGCACTCGTGAACGTACACTATTAATACCTTTAGAAATTAATTTTTGATTATTTGGAGTAATACAACGTATCATTGTATCTATATCACATTGATAAAGTAAAGTTCCATGCATAACAATTCCATTTTTATTTTTCCAAAAAGCATTACCAGAAACCTTTTTACCTTTGAATAAAATATCATTACGACCACCAAAATATAAAGATATTCCTAAATTATTAAATGCTTGAATAATAAAATTTAAATATCTTTTAAAACTAAAATCTAAAAATGTATTTTTAAAAATAAAACTAAAAATTGGCGTATTAAAATCATTATAAACACAACCACCACCACTCGGTCTACGAAAAAATTCAATTTTATTTTTTTTAATAAATTCTAAATTAATTTCATTTTCAATAATCTGATTACGACCAATCACTATTCCTTTCATAGTCCAGAAAAAAAAATAAATTTCATCATCATATTTTAAAAAATTATTCAAAATATACTCTTCTAAAGCATAATAAAAATAAGGTTTATAAACCGATGATAATAATGGATATTTAACTAAAATCATAATAAATAAGTTCCAAATTCTTTCTCTTTTATAAAAACAAAAATAAAAAATACTATATTCTATTCATTAATTATTATATTTAAGCCAAAATATATAATTATTAAATATAATAATAAATAAACAAAATAACCATCATTACAAAAAATCTATAATGATGGTTTTTTATCAATTTAATCTTTCATAAAACAAATAAATCCCAAACATCTAACTTCTAAAAATATTTATATTAATATATATCAATATAAATATAATCATTCAATAATAAATCATAATTACCTTTTGTAATTATAAAATATATTTTGAATAATTTTTTTTATTTTAGAAATAATTTTATTTATTTGAGCAATTCAAAAATGAAACCAAGATGAATGAGTTTTTGATTTTTGATTTAATTTATCTAATTCTTCCAATTGTTGAAAAAGTTTTTTTTGAGTATTCGATAAATTTTGTGGTGTATAAATTTTAATAATAACATAATGATCTCCTAAACTAAAAGGAGAATTAACATGAGGAACACCTTTATTTTTTAATCTAAATTTAGTATCGGTTTGTGTACCAGCAGGAACTTTCAATTTAACATCGCCATGAATAGTATCAACATTAATAATTGTACCTAAAGCTGCTTGGTAAAAATTAATTAATACCGAAGAAAAAATATCATTACCTTTGCGCTGAAAAATCTTATGAGATTGAACCTCGATATCCACATACAAATCCCCATTAGGTGTTCCTAAAGGTCCTTGATGTCCTTGATTTGGAGATTTCAATGTCATGCCACTTTCAACTCCAGCAGGTATATTTAAAGTCACTTTATGCTTACTTTTTACTAGGCCCATGCCTTGGCAAAAAACACATTTATCTAAAATAATTTTTTTTTGACCACTACATTCAGGGCAAACTTGTTTTGAAACACTTACAAACCAACCTTGTTGGGTATAAGAAATATAACCAGATCCTTTACAAACGTGACACACCCTAATATCATTTTTTGTTTTAGCCCCTGTACCATTACATTTTTCGCAATGTTCTTTAACATAAAATTCAATTGATTTTTGAGTACCTAAAACAGCTTCCATAAAACTAATAGTTATTTTTATATTATGATCTTCACCTTTAGAAGTTTGGCGATTACTTTTTCTACGACCAAAAAAACTCGAAAAAATATCTTCAAATTCATCAAAATTAGCACTTTGAAAACCTTGAAAATTACTATTAAAACCTTGATTATTAAAACTATGGCCCATTTGATCATACTGAGCTCGTTTATCGGTATCACTTAACACTTCAAAAGCTTCTTGTATTTCTTTAAATTTAGCATCAGCATTAGCTTCTTTACAACGATCAGGATGATATTTTTTAGCAAGACTTCGATAAGCTCGTTTAATATCATCCAAATTAGCATCACGTGATAATCCTAAAACTTCGTAATAGTCTTTTTTTTGTTTCAAAATAAAACTCCTCGTTGTAATACAATAGATAAAAATTTAATAAATAAACCAAAAAAAGTTATTAAGATCTTTTTTTGGCTCTTTATTAAATTTATTATTAATTGTTTATATTATTTTTTATCTTCAAACTCGGCATCTACTACTTTATCTTCTGACTTAGCAGCTTCTTCAGTAGTATCTTGATTTTGATTTTCTTGATTTTGATTTTCTTTATTGGTTTGTTGTTGTGCTTTTTGATAAGCTTTTACAGCTAGTTGTTGTGAAGCTTTTTCTAAAATACTTAATTTTTCTTTAATAGAATCGTAATCATCGCCTTTTAAAGCTTGTTCTAAATCTTGGATTTTAGTTTCAATATCATTCTTTTCTTGTTCTTCAACGGAATCTTTCAAAGATTCTAAAGTTTGACGAGTTTGAGAAATAAAATTATCCGCATCATTACGTAATACAATACGTTCTTTTTGAAGTTTATCTGTTTCTGCATTTTTTTCAGCATCTTTTATCATTTTTTGAATTTCTTCTTCACTTAAACCACTACCTCCCGAAACAGTAATACTATGTTTACGATTAGTACCTAAATCTTTAGCAGAAACAGAAACAATACCATTTACATCAATATCAAAAGTAACTTCAATTTGAGGAATACCTTTCGGAGCAGGAGGAATACCTGTTAATTGAAAACTACCTAATAATTGATTATCTTTAGCTAATGCTCTTTCTCCTTGTAACACATTAATATCAACAGAAGATTGATTAGCTACCGCAGTAGAAAAAATTTGAGATTTTGATGTCGGTATAGTAGTATTACGTTCAATTAATTTAGTAAATATACCACCTAAAGTTTCAATACCTAAAGACAAAGGAGTTACATCTAATAAAACAATATCTTGAACATCACCTCTTAAAATTCCTCCTTGAATAGCTGCTCCTAAAGCGACAGCTTCATCAGGATTAACACTTTTATTCAACTGTTTATTTCCTAATTCTTTAGTAACTAATTCTTGAATAGCTGGAATTCTTGTAGAACCACCCACTAAAATAACTTGATCAATTTGTGATACTTGCAATTTAGCATCTTTTAAAACTTGTCTTAAAGGAGTTACACAACGATTTACTAAATTTTTAGTTATTTCATTAAATTTAGTTCTTGTTAGAGTATATTCTAAATGTAAAGGTGTTTGATTGGCAGACATACTAATAAAAGGAAGTGATATAACTGTAGATACAACATTACTTAATTCTTTTTTAGCCATTTCAGCAGCTTCTCTTAAACGTTGCAAAGCAGTTAAATCTTTATTTTGTTTCAAATCAATTCCATTTTCTTCGCGAAAAATTTTAACTAAAAAATCTACAATAGCATCGTCAAAATTATCACCACCTAATACATTATCACCTGCAGTAGCTAAAACTTGAAAATTACCTTCTGCAATATTTAAAATAGAAACATCAAAAGTACCTCCACCTAAATCGAATACTAAAATATTTTGTTCTTTTTGAGTATTCTTATCTAATCCGTAAGATAAAGCTGCTGCTGTAGGCTCATTTATAATTCTTTTTACTTCTAAACCAGCAATTTTGCCAGCATCTTTAGTAGCTTGTCTTTGAGCATCATTAAAATAAGCAGGGACAGTAATAACAGCTTCTGTTACTTTTGTTCCCAAATAATCTTCAGCTTGTTTTTTTAAATTTTGCAAAATAATAGCACTAATTTCTTGAGGAGTATATTTTTTACCATTATATTCTTTATAATAACCTTTTTTACCCATTTCTCTTTTAATCGAAAGAATAGTATTGGGATTAGTAACCATTTGACGTTTTGCGGCTTTACCGACAATAATTTCGTCTCCTTTAAAAGCTACAACAGAAGGTGTAGTTCTATCGCCTTCAGAATTAGTAATTACCTTTGGTTGCCCATTTTCCATACAAGCAACACAAGAATTTGTAGTACCTAAATCTATTCCGATAATTGGACTTAAATTTGTATTTTTTTTAGTCATTATTTTTATCACTCCATTCATTTACTCTTACCATAGCTGGTTTTATAACTAAATCTTTATATAAAAAACCTTTTTGTAAAACTGAAATATTAATGCCGTTAGGTTGTTTTGAATCTGATATTTTTTCTAAAGCATAATGAAAATTAGGATCAAATTTAACACCTAAAGCTTTAATTTCCTCAACGCCCTCTTTTTGTAAAATATCTTTCACTTGTTTATGAATCATTTTAAAACCTAATAAAAAAGATTTAACAGATTCATCTACATTAGGCATTTCTAAAACCTTTTCAAATTGCTCTAAAGGAACTAAAATATTTTTAATAAAATCTGTTAGAGCGTATTTGATTTCTCTATTTGTTTGAACAGTAATACGTTTTTTAAAATTATCAAAATCAGCTAAATATTTCAAATTATCATTTGTTCTTTGTTGATTTACTTCTTGTAAATCTCGTTTAAGATTAAAATTTTCTTTTTGTAAAGAATTTACTTGTTGTTGTAATATTTGTAAATTTTTTTCATCTGAAATAAATTTATTTGTTTCAGAATTAGTAATAGTATCTTCATTATTTTCTTTATTACTACAACTACAATTTGAGTTAGAAGTTTCTTTTTTGTTTGCATTAATATCTGAAGATACACCATCGGGAGCAATTTTATTTGATTGGGTATTTTCGCCTTGGCAAGAACAATTATTTTCATTTATATTTTTGTTTTTATTTTTTTTATTATTAAGATTTTGTTTCAAATGTTCTTTAGAATACATAAATTTTTAAATTAAACTCCTTATTCTAAAAATTTAATTTTTACTGCTTAATATTATTTGCGAAATTCTTCCCAACTATCAGGAATTAAATTTGTTTTACTGTAAAAAGTTTGAGACAAATTTACAGATAAATATTCTAAAAGAGGAATAACTTCTGGATAAGCCATAGTCATCGGTCCTAAAACCGCAATAAACATTTTTTGATCAGGAAATTTTTTAATTTCGCAAGGAATAGAGATGATAGCGAATTTATGACAAGATATCCAACGTATTCGATTATTAAATTTAAAAATATATTTATGAGCATCAAATAACATTTCGTTTAATTTATTAGTATCTAAAATGTGCAAAATTTCTTTCATGGTATTACTATCAGCCCAACTAAAATCATTAATTAAATTATTAATACCATAAATATGTGAATTATTCGAGTTAAAACTATAAAAAATTTCTATTAATATATTAATTAATTTATCAAATAAACGTGAATTGCAAAAATTATTTTCAATATTTCTTTCTTGCAAAATTTTAATAGATTCACATAAATATTTATCGAATAATATATTATTTATAATAAAAATAATATTCTGCAAATTTTTAAAATTAAAACTATTACAAGATTCTAAAAAAATACTTTGATAACGTACTTGACCATGATTAGTAATTATCAATAAAATAGCTTTTTCTGGACTTAAAAAAAATACATCAATTTTAGCCACTTTGTGAGTAGTTAAAACGTTAGGAAAAGCTAAAATCACAAGATAACGAGTCACATTTCCCAATAAAGTTAAAGCTTCTTTAATAATAGTTTCTGTATTAAAATTTTTATTTTTAAAAATATTTTCAAATAACGAAATTTGTTGCAAAATATCATGATTACGTGTAATCAAATGATTAAAATAAAAAACATATCCTTTTAAAGAAGGAATTCTGCCGCTAGATATGTGAGTTTTACATAAATAACCTTTTTTTTCTAGTTGAGCCATATCATAACGAATTGTGGCACTGGAATATTTTAAATAAGATAAACATGATAAAAATTTAGAACTAATAGGTTGTTGATGTGCCGAATGATGCTCAATAATAGCTTTTAAAATTAATCTCTCTCTATTCGAAATCAATTTTTAAATCCTTGAAAAAAATATAATTTTTCATCACCATCGCCATAATAGTTTATCTTCTATTCTTTTAAATAAAAATCCCTAACCTCTTATTATATGGTTTAGATAATTTAATTATTAATACTTAACTAAAACTAATATTACTATCAAGAATAATTTAGATCACGAACTATTTATTATTTTAATTTTTTCGAATAATATTTTAAAAAAATAAAAATAAAATTACATTATATCATTTAAAATATTTTAATTATTCTTGATTAACGCAAAATTCAAACTATTTCTTATTTAAAACCAAAATAAACAAAAATAATTTTAATAATTTATTTATTCAAATTAAACTATAACTATAATTTGAAAAAATTAGCACTCATCAATCATGACTGCTAAGATTATTTTAGCTAATTAAATAACTGCTTGTCAAGTATTTATCGATAAAAATAATTTATTTTGTAACAAAAATAAAATAATCTAGCACTCCATTATCATGACTGCTAAATTTATTTTATTATTTTTAAAAAATTATGTCAAGCATGTAAAGACATATTTCTTAAAATTTTTATTATATAATAATAAATGTATCTTATGAAATCGATTAAAATAATATTTACTTCAAATTTACTAATCAATTTATAGTTAACTATTAATTTTAATGATAATTGAAGAAAAGGTTTAATTTAAAACACATAAATAACATGAGTATTTTTCGTATAAATAAAAAAAATTATTTATTAATATCCATTCATTTATTAATATTAGCAGTTTGCGCATTTTACTATTATAATTATAAAAAAACATTAATTTCGGCTGCCGATAATATATCAGTTAAATATGCAAATTCTAAAAACGATATTATTAATAAAGAAAAGACAAATAAATACACAATTATTACAGATATACAAAATAAATTAAAAAAAATATTTGACCACTCAAAAATTAATAATAATATTTTTCCGAAAATCAAAAAATATGATTTTCATAAAGGCGAAACAGTTTATGGTTTTACGTTGGATATTAATGACAATATTAAACCTTTTCAAGAAGGTATTATAAGCGAAGAATATCAACAAACTCAATCAAATGATCTATCTATTTCTATTAAAGGAAAAAATAATAAAATTTTTTTCAACGAAGAAGGTGAATTTATTGGAATTTCATACCCTAAACAATCTCAAAAAATGGAAATAAATTATGTTATTCCTTCGAATAGTATTTACAATTTTTGTCAAATAGTAAATAAAGAATATAACTGCTTAAGTCAAAATAATCTTGATACCGATACCGAATATGAAAATGATATATTATCATACAATTCAGTTGATTTATATGATTACTACGAAATTACAACAGATGAAGATGATAATATATCTGACTCCGAAATTTCAAAAACATCTGAAATAAGAAATAAAAAAAAATTAAAATATTTAATACCTTTGGAAATCGAATCAGAAACAAATAATCCGGAACAAAATATAAAATTATTAATTAAATTAAATAAAAATGGAAAATTTAACGGTTTAATACAAAAACTAGATAACGAATATATAGATTTATCAATACCTTTTTTTAGATTCTTTAAAATGAATTATATAGACGAAAATGCTATAAAAGAACCAAAAAATCCACCATATCCTGAAACTTTCATAGAAAATATATCAAAAATAACTTTTTCAATTGAATTTACAAATTTTTTAGGTTCAGGTTTTATTTATAAAATTGAAAAGATTCCAAACACTAATAATTATAAATACTACATACTTACTAATACTCATGTTTTATTACCGGCTGAAAAAGAAAATGCTAAAATTAAAATTTATAATTCTTATTTTAATTCTTACAAAAATGCAGAAATTTTTACTATTATCGACAATTATGAAGGTTTTGATGATATAGGTATATTAACTTTTACAGATAACAATCATAAAAAATATAAAGAAATTAAAGAAATTCTCGAAAGAGCTTTTCCAAATAAATTTAGAAAACCTGAAATTCAACAAACAGTTTATAGTATGGGGTCTCAAGAATCATTTAAGTCAGAAAATTTATTTTTATCCAAACCAAACGAACAACACATAAGATCCATAAAAAGAAATTTATTAAAAAAAGGAGATATCACTCAATTAAACGAAGCTATTATTTCTTTTAATATAGAAATAGATCATGGAAATAGCGGAGGTCCTGTTTTTGATGAAACAGGACAAATTATTGGTATGAATCGTAATACTATCAATAATCGTATAGCAACAGATAATTTTTCACATGCTATTAATATTTTGCACATTCAAAAAAGACTAGAAGAAATTTTTTCCCAACATCAGAATAATCCTAACAATATAAAAACAATAACTTCTTTAAATAGTGAAAAACATAAAAATTATCTAATGCAAAAAATTACTAATTTTAAACAAAATTTTGAAAATCTTGAAATTAATCAAGATCAGGAAACACCAGATATTATATTTTCTATAGATGAATTACATGATTTAACTAATGAAAACCCTATTTCATTCCCCTTATTAAAAAATTATCCTAATAAATCAAAAATAAAATTAAAAATTAAATTAGTTTATAATTATCACCAACAACAAATACTATTGATAGATCCACAAAAAGAATATATCGAATTATATGCTGATATTGACAATAAAAATAAATCACAAATTAATCTAAAAATAATTAGAAAAAATAAAAATAATAAAATTATTGATTCCTTACAATATTCTTTAGATAATCATCATTATTTATCTAATAAAGACAGCGCTTTTATATCTTTAAAATTTATTGATTTAACCAAAACTTCTGTTCATACTACAAAACAAAAAATTATGGATTCTTTAATTGTTTGGCACCAAGATAATCAAATAAGCGGCAACGGAATCATCTTTAATAAAGAAAAAACTAAAGATAATAAATATATATACTATGTTTTATCTACTTATGAAGAAGAATCTGATAATATTTTAATAAACTTATATAATATTTTATATAAAAGACTTTTGCAAGATAAAAATGAAATTATTATATACAACTCAGATCAAGAGATTTATAAAAAGGAAGAGGGTACAATACATAATATTTTTCCCAACGAAAATAACCTTATTTTAATGACCTTTAAATCTTCAGAAAATTATCCAGTAGTCCCATTTAAAAAAACTTCAGACCTTAGAGTAGGCGAAGATATTTATTATCTTACAAATTTAGATAATTACGATCATAATCCTCAAATGTTTAAAAGTCAAATAAGTAGCATAATAAATAAAAATAGTAATTTTGTATTCGATTCTGTATTTAATTTAAAAGAAAAAATTAAAAATATAAATTTTATATGTTTTGATAATGAAGGTAATTTTATAGGTATTAATTTTTTTAAAAATTCAAATATAAATATACCAGAAAACTTTATTCAAGCTAAATTAATATCTGAAGTTAATTTAAAACAATTATTTAAAAATAGTATCTTTAAAGAAAATTTAAATATATTGATTTCTGTAGTATTTATATTTATGCTCATGATAATCATATCTATTAAATTAAACCCAATAATTTTGGAGTATAATAAATACAGATCATTAAATTAACATTTTTAATTAATTTATCATATGTCAAAATTATAATAAAGAATTGATAATATTAGTTACTTCATAATTAATTTGTGAAGTTTTTTTTTCTTTATAATCTGAATAAGAAAGATGATGATGTATAAATATTTCCACTTTTTTCCTTCTAAACCAACATTTATGACGAATATTATGAATTCCTTTGCAAGTTATAGGTAAAATATCAGCTTGATTTTGAATAGAAATTTTATAAGCGCCATCTAAAGAGTGATTAATATTATCAGAAATAGGATTAATAATACCTCCTTCTGGAAAAACTAACACAGCTAGTTTATTTTGAATTATTTCTTTAGCTTTTTCAAGAGATTTTAAATTTTCTCTACTATTACTTCTATTAATTTTAATACAATGAGTAGCATCAAAACAAAACCTTAAAAACCAACCATACCAAAAATTATTATAAAGTTCATCTTTAGGAGTAAAAGTAATAGGGCGAGGAAATATAGAAGCTATTATAAAAGGATCGAAATTACTTTTATGATTGGCATAAACAACTAAACGATTATTTAAAGGAATTAAATGATAATTATAAACTGAAACTTTAATACAAAAAAAACGAACAATTAATTTCGAAAAACTTTGAACTATTTTCAAATGATAAATATTGTTTATAGATTTGTTTTTAATATAACCTAAACTTAAAAATAATAATAATAAAATGGTTAACCAAGATATTAAAATAGCGCAAATAAAACCAATAAAAATACCAATTATTTTTATAGAAAAAATCATAATAAAATAATACCAGCAAATCAAAAAAATTATTATAAAAATAAAATTAAACATATTTTTTCTCGCATTTCTTTAAAAATAAATTCATAATTTAAAAAAATATAAATGTATATTAAAATAAATTTAGTTTGTTATTGCCAAAATAATTTAATTATTAAGTTATTTTAATTATTTTTTTACAAACTTTAGATATAATAATTTCAAAATTATTTCAAAAATAAATAATAATAAAATTATAATAATTTTTATTATTTTTAATTTATTTTTATTAAAATTAAATAATTATTTTAAATTTAATTTAAATTCAACACAAAAGAGGATTTTATTATGACAGAACATTATACTTTAAAACAATTATTTAAATCTTTATTTATTTTTCTTGGTCGTATAATAAAATTTTTAATTATTTGTTATTTTACTAACTTGATTTCATTATTTTTATTTTCATGGATTCATAGTATCATTATAGATGTATATTTCTATTTTGCTAAAGCTCTTCCATTTCTTAAAATAATTAAAAATGCTTTCAATTTAAAAAGTAAATTGAACAACTTTTCGTTTAGAACTTTCATTTTATTCTATATATAATATTCATTACTTAAATACATAAATTAATTTAAAATCAAATCCGCAAACTATTAAAGATTATTTATTTAATATTAAGAATTAAAAACTAATACACATAAAAGTAATTATAAAATCATAATTAATAACTAATATAGCTATTTAAAAATACAAAAATCATCATTATTTAATCAATATTCTTAGAACAACATTAATCAAAAAATACAAAAACATGAAAAAATTATAACAAAATAAATTGCAATATTATGATAAAAAATATAGAACATTTATAAAAAAATATAAATTAAAAAAATTAACAAAGATTTAATACTAAATATTCCGAATATTATAATAAGAAAAAAATTAATAAATAAAAATTAAATAAAAAATAGTTTATTCTATTAACGATGAAAATAATAATTTTTTAAAAAATTAAAACCAATCAATTTCAAATATTCATATTACCTCGCCTCTTTATTAAAAATGAAACAATGAAACCAAGACTTATTATTAATTTATTTTAAAAAAACTAATATAAAAATAATATAATAATGATAAAATTTTATTAATTAATACAAAATCAAGAGATACAAACATGAAAACTTTCTAAGATAAAAATCAATCATGCATATCTAAATGCTTATAAGAAATATAGGTACTAAAAACGCGACAAAAAACCCCAAAACTTCCAATATTATTTTTTCAACAATACTAGACAAAATATTAATAAAAAAACTATCGCAAATACCAAACAAAATATATTCATTGAAATTAATCTCGTTGTTTTTCTAAAAACAAAAATATAATTAATATTAATTAAATTAATTAAAATAAGTTAAACAACACTTTTATCAAAACTTTAAAATCATAACTCATTATTTTAAAAAAAATAATTACAAATAATTATTTAATTTATTATAATAAGTAGCAAAAATTAATTCTTCTATAATACGATATTCTTTTAAAATATATTGATCTAAATTTAAATACGGGAAATAAATATTTCCTGAAAAACGCCGCAAGATATAAGTTAAATATAATATATTTACATAAGGCAAAGCTAATTGATAAATTTGTCTACCTCCAATCACAAAAATTGATTTTGATGTTTTATGAAAATTTTGTAAAAAAATTTTAACATCATCAACTTGTTGAATAGAAATATCATCACGATAATATGAGGACAAAATATTAGAAAAAGAAGTAGTAGCCAAATAGATTGATTTAAAAGGAAATTTTTTATTTTTATAATAAGAACATAAAGAACGATATGTTCTTAAACCCACTAACACTCTTTGATTAGTTACTTTTCTTTTAAAAAAAGCTAAATCTTGAGGATAATGCCAAGGTAATTTTTCATCATTACCAATCAAAAAGTTACCATCTACAGCTGATATTAAACTAATCATACTGATATTTCTCCTTTTAAAGTTTCGTGTGAATCATAATTATGCAAACAAATATCTTTAATAGTAAAATCTTCAATACAATGAATATTTTTATTCAAAGTAATATAAGGTAATGATTTAGGAGCACGTTTTAATTGAATTTTAATTTGAGAAATGTGATTAAGATAAATATGAGCGTCTCCTAAATTATAAATTAATTCATAAGCCTGTAAATTAGTAATATGAGCGATTAAACACAATAATAAACTATAGCTGCTAATATTAAAAGGAATTCCTAAAAATACATCTGCACTTCTTTGAAAAACTTGTAAAGATAATTTATTTTTTTCGACATAAAACTGCATCAATATATGACAGGGAGGCAAAATCATTTGAGATATTTCCGGAGGATTCCAAGCAGAAATAATTAAACGCCGTGAATAAGGATTAAAATTAATATCACTAATCACTTGTTTTAATTGATCAACTCCTGCAAAATCACGCCATTGCTTTCCGTAAATCGGTCCAAGATTTCCATATTTTTTAGCAAAATTTTCATCCTCTTTAATTTTATTTATAAATTCTGATAAAGTTTCGTTTTTAAAAAAAGATGAATTACGATATTGTTCGTAAGGCCATTCGTTCCAAATATTAACTTTATTTTCAACTAAATAACGAATATTAGTATCTCCTTTAATAAACCATAATAATTCATGTATCACTAAATTAAAATTAATTTTTTTTGTCGTTAATAAAGGAAACCCTTGAGTCAAATTAAAACGCATATGATAACCGAAAATACTTTTAGTTAAAACTTTAGTCCGATTATCGCGTATATTACCATATTTTAAAATAGTACGACATAAATTTAAATATTTCTTCATATTAATAACAACATTTAACCTTTTATCTTTTGCTCGAAATCACATTTTTATAACTTAAATATCATATAATTTCATATTTTATTTTCAAAAAAAATTATGTTATAAAATAACAAGATATTTTATTTATATAAACAATTTATATAAAAAAACAATGGCGGAGGAAGAGGGATTCGAACCCTCGCATCTAATAAGATCTACACGCTTTCCAAGCGAGCCCCTTTAACCAGACTTGGGTATTCCTCCGAAATAATCATCTTTCTTAATTGCAAATTTTTTTAAAAAAAATTTATAAAAAAATCCTCGTTATAAAAAATTTAAAATTTATAAGAAAATTTCCTAGTACTAAGATTAATCCTAATATATCTTCTCTCTCTCGAGGATTAACTTTGTGTCAAATAAATTATTATTTTTTATGATAGATTTCGAATAGAGTAAGTAAGATAATCATACTTCATATACTTTCTACAATTAATCTAGCGGTCAGTATAATTCGTAATAGATAAAAATAACATTTTTTCATTATCCAAAATTATTATCTAAAAAAATAGCAGAAGATCTTCCCTCCTCAAAAGATCATTTTATAATTATAAATTATTTCTTAATGTTTAGTCATTTTGAATCGATTTATCCTTATTTTTTCCATATCTCTTAAATTTAGACTTCAATATTTAGATTTAGACTTTTCCTTTAAGTAGAATTTTAAATATTTTTCTGAATACTTTTAGCATAATTTTTTTAACCATATAAAATAATAACTGTATTCCTTTGCGGGCAATTATGATCTGAAATTTGTCTTTAATAATAGTTAGTTTCAAAAACTATTCTAGCCAACCATGAGTGACTTAATTTTTTATCTTCTTAGTGTTTTGTACCCAATGTTCCTTTAACGCTAATGATAAAGTAATTATTACGAGTTGAATTTATTCTACTCAAAGTTTAAAATTTAGATTCAGAAAATAAGGAAATATTTGAAAAAAGAGGAGGTAATGTTCTTGATTTATGAGTACTTGATAAGATAACACAATATTTAGGTTTCTTAAATGATAATAAAAGAATTAAAATTATTTATTTACTTCAATTAGATTAATTATTTTTATTCGAAATAAAAGACATAACGTCTCGAGCAATAGTTAATTCTTCATTAGTAGGAATAATCAAAATAGGGATGATAGAATTTTTGTTAGCAATATTTCTTAATTTAGGACCATTTTCGTTTAATGTTGGTTCTAAAAAAATATTTAAAACTGCTAATTTTGAAATAATTTCGGATCTAAAAAAAATGGAATTTTCGCCAACACCTGCTGTAAATACCAAAGCATCAATACCTTCTAATGATACATAATAACTGGCAATATAATCAACAATTTTCTTAATTTGAATCTCTAAAGCTAATTTAGCCTGAGCATTACCTTCTAACATTGCTTTTTCTAAATCTCTGCAATCGTTAGAAATTCCTGAAATACCTAATAATCCAGATTTATTATTTAAATCATTAATCACTTCTTGAGAAGTTTTATTTTCATAACCAGAAATTAAAGCAACAATAGCAGGATCTATGTCTCCACTACGCGTACCCATTGGAACACCAGCTAACGGTGTAACTCCCATAGAAGTATCTACTGATTCTCCTTTGTCATTAACGGCAGTAACAGAAACTCCATTTCCAGCATGGCAGATAATTAATTTTAAATTAGATTTTGCTAAAAAACGTTGCGCTTCTTGAACAATAAAACGACAAGAAGTACCATGGGCACCGTATTTACGAATTTGATATTTTTTATACCATTCGTAAGGTACTGCATATAAAAAATTAGAAGCTTTAATAGTTTGATGAAAACTAGTATCAAAAACACCTACATGAAGAGCTTTAGGTAAAATTTGTTTAAACAAACGAGCACCCAAAATATTAACTGGATTATGTAAAGGAGCTAAATTATTTAAACTTTCCAATTTATCAAGATTTTCATCTGTTAAAATAATAGAATTTGGAAATAATTCGCCACCTTGAACAATACGATAACCAATCCCCTTAATTTCAATAATTTCTTTAATGATGGATAATTCAATTAATTTTTTTAATAATAATTCGATAGCTACTCGATGATCATTAATAACTATATTTTGTTTATAAATTCGATCTGAAGTTTTAATAGTAAATATAGAATTAACATTGCCAATTCGCTCAAATAAACCACTACATAACATTTTTTCTGTAACCATATCAATTAATTGAAACTTCAAAGATGAACTACCAGAATTAACAGACATAATCTTCATAAAAAATACCCCCTTTTTTTAATTTAAATTAATAATATAAACAAATAAAAATAAAAAAGCTATTTATAATAAAAAATAATCAGATCAATAAATAATATATTCATCGAAAATCCGAATTATTTTTAATCCATTAAATTAGATTTTTTATTTGAATAAATAAAATTTATCATAATATTATCAATAAATATTAATATACGGATAGATTATTGGCGTTTCGTTGATAGCTATCAACTATTACCAACAGCCCCCGTCCAAACGGTGCGAGCGAGTTTCCCAGCACACCGCTTTCCCTAATTTATCCCTGATCTGGGTTTAACTTTGTGTCACCACTAGTTAAATGTTTATTCTTAACCTTTTATTCTGTTCGAAGATGCTCATATCATTCATTTGTGGGTTGGTCCGCTTCTGATTGACAAACCTATCATTTTTTGATCCAGCATCTTTCTTCAGTTAGGTTCTGAAAGTGGTGAATTTCTAATAGATTTATTTTTTTCAAAATCATTCCTAGCTGATACGGTCCTAATGAATAAACAATAAATTACTTTCTTCTTTCGCCCTATAAGAGTGATTAACTCTCTTCTGGGTAAGACGATTAACTAAATTATTCCACATTTAGGTTTACCCTTACGACTACTAAGAAGATTCTTTATCCTTGACCATCCAGACTTTTATTTCTGAATTAGTAAACTTAATTACTTAGTTTTAGGATTCTCCAAGTTACGCTAAATTTCTACCTTAATTCTTTAGGGGAAGTATCCTCTTTTTGAGAGGCTGATTCCAGGTTTTCTTATTTGATAAACTACTCAATACGGAATTAGATATTAGTAGGCTCTGGAATGTCTGTTTAAGCAACTTCCGGAACAGGTTTATTGATTACCTCAATTTTCCTTCTTAGGCCATTTCAGGCTTCTCCATGGAATTATTTGGTGGCGAAGTCTTGTTGACTAATTTGCTTTGGTCGCAACCCGCTTTTATGATCTGCTCTAATCTGACATTCTTTCGTCTGCCCGACCGACCATCTCCTTTCAGGGTTTATCAGCCCTGGCTATTGGTTAGATAGCACGAAATTTAGGCCTCTTTGGCGCCCAATTCCTCTAAGTTATGTGTTTTCTTCAAAGCACATAATTTGGCTTCTTTAAAACATATAAAACATAATCGATAATTTGGCGGATAAAACAAATTGCGGGAAATATTTTCATGTTTTAAATTAATAATATCTAAATCGACTAAACGAAAACAAATATGAGTTTTTTCTAAAATTAAAAAATTTTTTTTAATTTCTATTAATTTTGACATTTCTGCAGTAATCAAAACTATATTAACATAAAAACCAGCTTTATCAAAAGATATTTTAAAATCATTACAACTTAAACATATTTTTTGGGTTTGTAAAAAAGGTATTATAATATTTTTCATAAATAAATTAAAAAATTCAAAATATAAAGGCTTAAGTTTAATGATCCCTGGAATATTTAAATTAATAGTTAACATACCTTTTCGATAATAATTTAACATTTTAAGTTGTAATATATATCTTTCTTCTTTAGCTTTTAAATATTGCTTGATCATTTTATAAAACATAATAATTATATAAACCTAAATATAATAATCCAAATTAAAATAAATATTATTGTTTATTTCACTTTATAAACAGTATCAATTAAAGTGCCATCACGATACTCAATCAATGCAATAACACGATTAGTATCAAAATTAATTGGTAATGGTTTACCCACAATACTATAAGCCAAATCCCGTAATTCACAAATATCTTTAACAACTATTCCAGCCGACTTTAACCACATAAGTAAATCAGTTCTTATTGGATTTACAGCAATACCTAAATCAGTTACCAAAATATCAATAGTATTTCCTGGAGTAACTATTGTTTGTACACGATCTACTACAGAAGAAATTCGTCCGCGAATTAAAGGAGCAGCTACAATAGCGATTTTACTACCGTATGCTACATCACTATGACCACCAGAAGCTCCACGTAAATAGCCATCATTTCCTGTGATAACATTACAATTAAAATTAACATCTATTTCTAATACACTTAAAATACCAAAATCTAATTTATTAACAGCACAACCTTTAATAAAAGGATTAGCATAAAAAGAAGCTGACATTTCTAAATGATTAGGATTGTTTTTTAAAGAATTAACCGCTTCTAAATCAAAAGACTGCACATCTAATAATGTATTAACTAGCCCTTCTTTTAATAAGTCTACTTCCAATTTAATAATTCCTCCTAAAAACACAGAAGCTTTTATTTGCTTACGCCTCATTTCATCAGATAAAATTACTAAAGATGCTTGAGAGGCCCCACCAGTTCCTGTTTGAAAAGAAAAACCATTTTTAAAATAAGGTGTGCTTTTAATAACTTTAACAATATTTTCAGCAATAACAATTTCTTTAGGATTAAATTTAGAATGAATTTCTCCTGAAGAAATTTTTTTATTATCACCAATCACTTCTACTTTAACAACATAATCAACATAAATTTGCGGAATAGAAATAGGATTATTAGGATAAGAAACTAAAGTGTCTGTGATAATAATAGTTTTATCGGCATATTGCGCATCTACAATAGCATAACCTAAAGATCCTACACAAGAATCACCTATAACACCATTAGCATTACCCATTTCATCACTACTTGAAGCAGCTAAAAAAGCAACATTAATATAAGATTGTTCCGTAGTAATAGACCGCGCTCTACCACCATGAGATCTAATAATAACAGGTTTCGTTAAAAGACCTTCAGAAATAGCATTTCCTAATTCTCCCCTTATAGCTGAACCTTCTAAAGCAGTTACAATACCATCTTTAATATATTCGATAAAACAATCATGAGACTTTGTGAAAGAAGAAGCTAAAACAGTTAAATTTTTAATATTTAATTTCTTGATAGCTTCCATAACTTGTTGAAAAGTTTTGTCGCCGTGCCTAAAAGCATGATGAAACGAAATAGTCATACCATCTTTCAAACCGCTTTTAACAATAGCTTCTTCTAAAGAATTTAAAACTTTATTATTTAAAAAATTATATTGATTATCTTTAATTTTAGTCATAACACTATTATCATTATTTTTACAATCATAAACCGCATTATTATCTAGTTTTTTTGCATTTTTCTTAAATTGTTCTATCATTTAATTATTCCTTTTCTTATTAATTAACCATTTGAAAATCACTTAATTTTCTTAAAGATTTTTTAATTGAAAAACTATCTAAATAATTTTTTTATAATTCAATAAGATTATATACGGATAGATTATTGGCGTTTCGTTGATAGCTATCAACTATTACCAACAGCCCCCGTCCAAACGGTGCGAGCAAGTTTCCCAGCACACCGCTTTCCCTAATTTATCCCTGCTCTGGGTTTAACTTCGTGTCACCACTAGTTAAATGTTTATTCTTGACCTTTTGTTCTTTTTAACTGTTTTTCAGATTATCTTGGTTATGAACGTATTTTTGGTGATCCTTATTCAATTTCATTAAATTAATTTCACTTATTGTTCTTCATCAACTCCAGGTGTTCTTACCCTTTGGTTGACAGCAACCTAATTAAACGAGAATTAGTTTATTTATTCCTTGTTTGATTTTCTTTTTTAATGGGAGTTGTTTTAAAGATTGGTCAAGAATCTTATTCATAGTCCGTGAAAGTCTAACTTAAAATCATTCCTAGCTGATACGGTCCTAATGAATAAACAATAAATTACTTTCTTCTTTCGCCCTATAAGAGTGATTAACTCTCTTCTGGGTAAGACGATTAACTAAATTATTCCAAATTTAGGTTTACCCTTACGACTACTAAGAAGATTCTTTATCCTTGACGATCAGGGCTTTTATTTCCTGATTGGTAAATTTAATTACCTAGTTTTAGGATTCTCCAAGTTACGCTAAATTTCTACCTTAATTCTTTAGGGGAAGTATCCTCTTTTTGAGAGGCTGATTCCAGGTTTTCTTATTTGATAAACTACTCAATACTAGAAATTATATTAATAGCTTCTGGACTGTCCGTTTCAGCAACTTTCGGAATAGGTTGTTAGATTACCTCAATTTTCCTTCTTAGGCCATCTCAGGCTTCTCCATGGAATTATTTGGTGGCGAAGTCTTGTTGACTAATTTGCTTTGGTCGCAACCCGCTTTTATGATCTGCTATAATCTGACATTCTTTCGTCTGCCCGACCGACCATCTCCTTTCAGGGTTTATCAGCCCTGGCTATTGGTTAGATAGCACGAAATTTAGACATCTTTAGTGACAATTCTGAATATAATGCTTTTTTTATAATATTTATTTATATCCGAAAAAAATTGCAAATATTGAACTAATAACATATCTCAAAAAAATTATAACTTATTCAAAATTGCTTTATTATATCATCTCAAATCCTTTGTTATTTCGAATTTATTATTAATAACCAAAATAACAAATAAATTCTTGTTAATCTTCTATGTTAGGATTCGGAACATTAGCTTTTTGTAAAATATTTTCCGAATATTTTATAACTGGTTTATCAATCATTTTTCCATCAATCGCGAATACACCTTGGTTTTGTAAACGATATTTCTTATATAAAGTTAAAATTTTCAAAGCTTCTTGAATTTCTTGATCACTAGGTTTAAAAACTCGATTAAGAATAGGTAGTTGATCAGGATGTATAGCGGATTTACCGTTGAAACCCATTTCTTTTGCTAAAGTAGCTTCTTTTTCTAAACCTTCTAAATCGGAAACATTATCATAAATACAATCAATAGCATCAATTTCAGCAGTTCTAGCTGCATGCAATATCATTTGGCGAGCAAAAAACAATTCATGACGATTAATAGTTTTAGTAGCTTGCAAATTTAACATGTAATCAACACCGCCCAAAGCAATTCCTACTACTCGCGAAGAAGATAAAGCTATTTCAAGAGCATTTAAGACTCCTTTAGCGCTTTCTATAGCACAAAAAATAACAATTTTAGAAGATTTATTATATTTAGCCTCAATACTTTCAATATCTTGAATAACTCGTAAAACTTCTAATTTCGATTCGACCTTTGGTAAACGGATAGCATCTAATTTTTCATTAGTTACCATAGCTTCCAAATCTTTCTGATAAAAAGAAGTATCAAAAGCATTAATTCTTACCATAGTTTCAATGTTAAACCTATGATAATCCAAAAAACTAATCATATTTCTAGTTAATTCGCGCGCGGCATCCTTTTCTTCAACAGCAATAGCATCCTCTAAATCAAATATCACACTATCTACCTGATAAGAAATAACATCTTTAAATAAAGCAGGGTTATTACCAGATACGGATAGATTAATTGCGCTTTATACAACGATTTGTATTGTTGTTTTATTTACAATCAGCCCCCGTCCAAACCAGACAAGCAAGTTTCCAAGCATCCGGCTTTCCATAATTTACTCTCTTTCGAGAACCAATTTCTCCTCACGGTTGATTAGTTATTTATTCTTATTGTTCTTATTCTTTCTGATATCATGTATTTGCTGATTGGTTATCTTACGATGACAATCTTTACACAATACCTTTGTTCTTTTATTCATGATACTTTGGTAATGCGCATTGCGAGTTGTCCCAATGTGATGAATTTGAAGTTGGGTTGTTTTGTCGCAATTCTCACAACGTTCCGCTTTTAAACGGTCAGTTAAATGCGTACGACCTTGGAATATATATTTGTTAATGGTAATGTCCGGGTTTCCCTTGTAATTACGCATTTTCTTTATTCTGTCCCAAGAGTAAACGTCCCATGGTTCGTATTGGGTTCTTCCTTTATTAAGATAAGCAATTCCCCAGGTTGAACCAGTTTTACATTTCTTTCGAACTCTGGCAATTGCCGTTCCCCGTTTTCTTGCTAGTGTTTTCAAACAGCTATATTCCGCTAGATAATTTAAGTGGGTTAAGACCCCAAGATTGTTAGCTAAACAAAAGTATTGGATAATTCCTCTAACAATTGTCTTGTAGGTCCGGATTATTTCTAATTCGTCTCTACTCGCTAATGTTTCGTCGTGTTTCACTTTCCCCTTCTTCAGCCAATTATATTCATATCCGTATTCCTTGGCTTTCGCTTTGGGAATTTGGATTTGAATTTGACCGTTTAAGGAATTCTTGGTGGTTTTTCTTTCCCTAGTTTTGTTTGTAGGGTTAACCTTTATCATGTAGGATAAAAACCTCGTTCCTTTGTTGGCTTTCACAATTTTGGACTTATCCTCACTAACCGTAAGGTTCAGATCTTGCTTTAGCCATTGCGTTACTTGGTCTTTGATTCTTTCCGCCTGGTTATATTCGCCTTTAATACCGATGATAAAGTCATCAGCATAACGGATATATTCAACTCTTGTTTTTGGATTCAGGTTGATAGAGCTATCAATCCCCAGATTGCGGTGCTGGTTTTTAAACCATGCTTTCTTATATTCTGGGTTACTCTTCTTAATTGGCCTTCCTTCTTTAATCAGTTCTTCCATTTTCGAGTCGATGTGATGTAAATATACATTCGCCAACAAGGGGGAGATAATCCCTCCTTGAGGAGAGCCTGACAAAGATTCGTATCTTATACTATCCTTCATGAAACCAGCCTTTAGCCATTTGTTAATGGTTGAGAGCGTTTTATTCTTTTTGATGAACTGATTTAAGGTTCTCATCAGAATCTCATGATTAATAGTATCAAAGTAACCTTTTAAGTCGATTTTGACAATATAATCTATTCCTTTAAATCTTTGTTTGACGCGTTTGATAGCATCATGGCAAGATTTTTTGGTTCTAAATCCAAAGCTCCATTCTGAAAAAATATTTTCAAAATAGGGAGTTAAGAGTTGTTCCAGGCATTTTTGTATCAATCTATCTTTGATGGTCGGTATGCCCAAGGGTCTGGTTTTTTTATTATCCTTAGGAATGAAAATTCTTTTAACTGGTTTTGGGTGGTAACCGTTATTGACGTATTCCCGATGGTATCTTTTTAATCTTTCCAGATTAATTCCATCAATGGTTTCATTGTCGATTCCGGGGGTACCCGCTCCCCTGTTAGCCGCGATTTTATTAAATGCTGTTAACGTATTGTAAAAGTTATTCATCCCTTGTTGCAGTTCTCTTTTTAAGGAGTAGCCGTTTGATGAACAATATTGAATTCTATTCAATGTTCGTAAAAGTTTAGTTTCTGGTGAAACCGTTGTTGACATAACATATCAACTCCTTCCCCGATACCATTGAATAAATAGTAAATTACTTTCTTCTTTCGCCCTATAAGAGTGATTAACTCTCTTCTTGGTAAGACGATTAACTAAATTATTCCAAATTTAGGTTTACCCTTACGACTACTAAAAAGATTCTTTATCCTTGACCATCCGGGCTTTGATTTCCGGATTAGTAAACTTAATTACTTAGTTTTAGGATTCTCCAAGTTACACTAAATTTCTACCTTAATTCTTTAGGGGAAGTATCCTCTTTTGGAGGCTGATTCCAGGTTTCTTTATTTGATAAACTATCCAATACTTATCCCTAATATTGATAGATTCTGGACTGTCCGTTTAAGCAACTTCCGGAACAGGTTTGCTAATTACATCAATTTTCCTTCTTAGGCCATCTCAGGCTTCTCCATCGAATTATTTGGTGGCGGAGTCTTCTTGACTAGTTTGCTTTCGTCGCAACCCGCTTTTATGGTCTGCTGTAGTCCGTCATTCTTTCATTTGACTGACCGACCATATCCTTTCAGGGTTTATCAGCCCTGGCTATTGGTTAGATAGCACGAAATTTAGGCCTCTTTGGCGCCCGGATAAATAACATAGTTTTTCTATTTTTTTTCATTTTGATCCTCGATATTATTTTTTGTATTTAAAAATTAAAATTTTATAATAAGTAGACATAAATCAAGCTTTAGAACGCTCTAAAGCCACTAAAATACGTGATTTTAAAACGATTTCTAAAGCGCCCTGATCTTGGATTAACACTTTACAGTTAGTAACATTATTTTCTTTTAAAATTTTCAGAGTTAAAGTACGCATTTGTTCTCCAAATTGTTTTTCAAAAGGTGATTGAATGAAAATTTGTATAATATCAACTAAATTAGGTTCTATAGTGACTAAACAATCACTGGAATTGAGAGAACCACAAAAGGCTCTTTTTATAATGGGATTTGTTTTATTATTATTTATCATTTTTTAATCCTCTTTTTTTAATCACTTTTTTCACTATATCAACATATTTAAAAGCTAAATTAGCTATTTTAGATTCATCTACTATATCCACATCATGATCGCTACCTAATTCACCTGTAATACCAACTGCTAATGCACCTGCTTCAAAATAATCTAAAATGTTTAATAAATTAATACCCCCTGTCGCTAAAATAGGCCAATTAGGAAAAGGATCTCGAATTAAGGATAAAGCTTGAGATGTAAATGCAATACTTGGATACAATTTCAATAAAGAAGCGCCTTTTTGAATAGCTAAATACATTTCATTAACACTCATAACTCCAGGAACGTATAGAATATCATTTTGAATAGACCAATTTAAAATTTCTTCATTATAAACCGGAGAAACCAAATATTGCGCTCCTGCTTCTAAAGCTGTTTTAGCTTCTTGTAATGTTAATACAGTACCAGCTCCAATCATTGCTTCAGGATATTGCAAACTAATTTCTTTGATTATAGAAAAAGCTTGAGGAATAGTTAAAGTAATTTCAGCAAAACGAAAACCATTTTCTAATGTATTTTTTAAAATTTTATAAGCATTATTTTTAGTTTTAGTACGGACAATCACACTTAAAGGATTTTGTTTTAAATAATAAATTTTTTTTTGAATATTTCTCACTTAACACACTCCATTTTTATTAATTTTGGTTAAAAAATATATTTTTGAACTAAAAACATGAATATTAATAAATATTATTCAACCGATTTACACAAAATAAAAAATAAGTTACAACAGATAAATCAGCGCAACCCCCTGGAGAGATTTTATAATTTACATAGTAATCATTTTTAGATAAAATAGCTTTTTGAAAAGTTATAAAACCCATATTTTCTAAAATATTTAACCATGATAAAGCTGTTTTTTGTATTTTTTTAAAAAATGAAATACCAATTTTATTAATTAAAGATACGGATAGATTAATTGCGTTTTATACAACGATTTGTATTTGTTGCTTTATTTACAATCAGCCCCCGTCCAAACCGGACAAGCAAGTTTCCCAGCATCCGGCTTTCCATAATTTACTCTCTTTCGA
>JAUZJE010000005.1:0-36699 GCA_032886695.1 'Waltheria sp.' little leaf phytoplasma | reverse complement strand
ACTTTATTTCTGAATTAGTAAATTTAATTACTTAGTTTTAGGATTCTCCAAGTTACGCTAAATTTCTACCTTAATTCTTTAGGGGAAGTATCCTCTTTTTTTTGAGAGGCTGATTCCAGGTTTTCTTTCTTTGATAAACTACTCAATACGAATAATTTGTATTAGCAGACTCTAGACTGTCCGTTTCAGCAACTTCCGAGACAGGTTTAAGGATTACCTCAATTTTCCTTCTTAGGCCATTCCAGGCTTCTCCATGGAATTATTTGGTGGCGAAGTCTTTTTGACTAATTTGCTTTGGTCGCAACCCGCTTTTATGGTCTGCTATAATCTGACATTCTTTCGTTTGTTAGACCGACCATCTCCTTTCAGGGTTTATCAGCCCTGGCTATTGGTGAGATAGCACGAAATTTAGGCCTCTTTGGCGCCCTTAAACTTCTTATATAAGTTCCTTTAGATACATCTACTTGAAATTTAGCTTCTTGTTTTTTGTTATCATATGAAATTAATTTCAAATTTGAAATGGTTACTTGTCGCGGAGGAATTTCTATATATTTTTTTATACGGATAGATTATTGGCGTTTCCTTGATAGCTATCAACTATTACCAACAGCCCCCGTCCAAACGGTGCGAGCGAGTTTCCCAGCACACCGCTTTCCCTAATTTATCCCTGATCTGGGTTTAACTTTGTGTCACCACTAGTTAAATGTTTATTCTTAACCTTTTATTCTGTTCGAAGATGCTCATATCATTCATTTGTGGGTTGGTCCGCTTCTGATTGACAAACCTATCATTTTTTGATCCAGCATCTTTCTTCAGTTAGGTTCTGAAAGTGGTGAATTTCTAATAGATTTATTTTTTTCAAAATCATTCCTAGCTGATACGGTCCTAATGAATAAACAATAAATTACTTTCTTCTTTCGCCCTATAAGAGTGATTAACTCTCTTCTGGGTAAGACGATTAACTAAATTATTCCAAATTTAGGTTTACCCTTACGACTACTAAGAAGATTCTTTATCCTTGACGATCAGGGCTTTTATTTCCTGATTGGTAAATTTAATTACCTAGTTTTAGGATTCTCCAAGTTACGCTAAATTTCTACCTTAATTCTTTAGGGGAAGTATCCTCTTTTTGAGAGGCTGATTCCAGGTTTTCTTATTTGATAAACTACTCAATACTAGAAATTATATTAATAGCTTCTGGACTGTCCGTTTCAGCAACTTTCGGAATAGGTTGTTAGATTACCTCAATTTTCCTTCTTAGGCCATCTCAGGCTTCTCCATGGAATTATTTGGTGGCGAAGTCTTTTTGACTAATTTGCTTTGGTCGCAACCCGCTTTTATGATCTGCTATAATCTGACATTCTTTCGTCTGCCCGACCGACCATCTCCTTTCAGGGTTTATCAGCCCTGGCTATTGGTTAAATAGCACGAAATTTAGGCCTCTTTGGCGCCCTTTCTAGCTAAATTATACATTTTTTGACCTTTAATTTTGATAGCGGAGAAAATTGGAGGAGTTTGCCAATATTGTTTGTTATCAAAAAAATTAAAATTTTTTTTTATTATAGATTCAGATAAAATTATGTTTTTGGTATCCATTAATTTTCCATTAACATCTAAGGTGTCATATTTTTTATTAAAAATGGCAGTTCCTTGATATTGTTTATCTAAATCGTTAAATAAAAATGCTAATTTTGTTGCTTTATTAATCATTATAATTAACAAACCTTCTGCTAAAGGATCTAAAGTTCCTGTATGTCCTGCTTTTTTTAAATTTAATTTTTTTTTGATAAATTTAACAACATCATGTGATGAAATACCAGAAGTTTTATTTATTAAAAAAAATCCCTCCATTTTGCTACACATCATATTTTGTTTCCTATTTTTATTCAATATTAAAAATTTAAAAATATTATTCAATCTTCTATATCATCTGTTATAAAAGTTAATAATTCTGATAAAGATAAATAACCTACATTTTTTTTAATTAATTTAGTATTTTTATATAATAGTAAACTAGGATAACTTGTAATATTATATTTTTTAGTTAAAGCAAAATTTTCGTGTCCATTAATTTTGATAATTTCAATATCAGGTCTTTCTTTTTTAATTTGTTCCAAATGAGGCATTAATTTTTGACAAGGAGGACAATGTGTTAGAAAAAAATCAATTAATAATAATTTATTTTTGTTTTGAACAATTAATTTATCTAAAATTTCTATAGAATTTTGCATTATTTATATTCGAGTCCTTTCTTAAATTTTAATAAATATATAATATATTCATTGAAAATTAAAAATTATTTTTGAGAATTTCATTTTTTCTCTAAATTTGTGTAAATTAATATTTAAAAATTAAAATTAATTTACGCTTATATATTATAATGATTTAAAGAAATTAAAAATTTTATTATTGTTATATAAATTGTAATATTAATTTAAATTACATATGCATTAATAATTATTTTCAAGTTATTTAATTTTTTTCAAAATTTTTTAATATAAAAAAGCAATTGAATCAAAAAAATTAGGAATTATTATTTTTTTTGATAAAATTTAGTATGTAATTAATCTTTATTATTAAAATAATAATATGTAAAAATGTTTTTTAAGTTATTGAATCTTTTTATATTTTAATTATAATTATTAGATAAAAAGATTTTAAAATACTATTTATATTTGTAATTGTATAAATTTTTATTATTATTATAAATACTTTATAATTTTAATTTCGATTATTCATTGTTATATAAATTAAGATTAGAAAATTTTTTCTTTATATTATTATGAATTTTTTAAAAAAGTGATCTACTAGGTGATAAAATAATGAAAATTGAATATATAAAAAATGATTTTGTGAAATATAATTTTGATATTAATCCTCAAGAATTTGAATTTTTTTTACAAAAATCTTTTGATAATATTAAAAATGATATTAAAATTAAAGGTTTTCGCAAAGGTTTTGTAAATAGATTATTATGTGAAAAATACTTTGGAGAAAGATTTTTATATCAAAAAGCTATTACATTTTTAATTGAATCAAAAATTAATGAAATTTTGACAAAAGATGAAAATAAAATTATGGGACAACCTGAGATTGTTGATTTGGATCTAAATAAAATAGAAAGAAATCATAATTTTCCTTTAATAATTAAATTTGCATTAAAGCCAAAAATTGATTTGTGTGATTATAAAAATATTGACATACCTATTAACAAAAAAAATCAAGATATTTTAGTAACAGAAGAGGAAATCAATCAATCTATTCAACAATGGCTAAACATAACATTTAAAGAACAAGGTTTTATATTAAAAAATAAATATTGTCAATATTTTTTTAATTTAGAAATACGACATAAAAATGTGGTAATTTTGAAGGAAAATAATATTTGTTTTGATTTTGATAATGGCAATTCTCATTATATTATTGAATATTTATCTTCTCACATATTAGGAATGAAAGAAAAAGAATATCGTAATTTAAAAATTAAATTTCCTGATACATTTTCAAATTCAAAATTATCGGGTAATAATGTTAAAATAAAATTATTTTTAAGTAAAATTAATGTTATATCAGATATTGATTTGAAAACGGATATAATTAATCAATTGCATTTATCTGAAAATTTTCCTACAATTGAAAATTTAATTGATTATTTCCGTAAACAATTGCAATTTAATAAAAAAGAAATTTTAAAAAAACAAAAAATACAACAAATTATGGAATATTTGTTAAAAAATTCAAGCATTGATATATCTCAATATTTATTACAAAATCATATTTCAATAACAGAAAATAAAATTCAAGAACAATTGAAAAACAAAGATCCTAATTTAATTGAATATTTTCAAAAAAATAATTTGTCAGAATCAGATTTTAAAAAACAAATGATTGAAGAGAATGTGAAAAAAATAAAGATAGCCTTTTTGTTAGAAGAAATTGCTCTTAAAGAGAATATTTGTATTTCAGATGATGAAATTCAAAAATTCTATCAAAATTTATTTCATAGTTCGAATTTTAATAATTTGGAAGATTTTCAAAAAAAATATGACTTTAACTATATTAAAACAATTTTATTACATAATAAAGTTATAGATTTTTTATGGAATAATTCCTCTTTTAATAAAAATTCTTAATTATTTTTAATATTTCAATTATTTTGTAAGAAGTAAAAATTAAATATTAGCTAATTTTTATATTATTAATAAGTTTAATTTTATTTTCAAGAGAGAGGCGAATAATGAATAAAAAAATTAAATTAACTCAAATAGAAGAAGATAATAAATTCGAATATATTGAAGGTGTTGAGGTTCCTTGTGAATTGCCTGCAATTATTGTACGTGATGTGATACCTATTCCTAATAATGATTTTAGGATAGAAATAGGACGTGATTTTTCAATAAACGCTTTAAAACATGCCGAAAAAACTAAATTTCCTTATGTAGTTATTTTGCCTCAAAAAATATTCGCTCTAGAAGATCCTGAAATAATAGATATTGCAGAATATGGGGTATTAGCTCGAATTATCGCTTCAGTGAAAATTCTTAATAGTTCTATTTATAAAGTTAAATTCCGTTTATTAAAAAGAATTAAAACAACTTCAATTTTGAAAAAAGATAATTTTTTTAATGCCACATATGTTCCAGTTATTACTGAATTAAGTGATGATATTAAAAAAGAAGAAGCTTTGATTAAATTAGTTATGGAACAAATAACTTCTAATACGAGTCAATTTTTATTTATATCTGAAAATAATTTGTTAGAACAAATTCAAAATGGTATTGATACTGAAAAAATAGCTGATTTAATTATTTTTGCTTTAAAAATTGATGAAAAAGAAAAATATAAGTATTTACAAGAGACAAATTTAAATAATAGATTATTTTATATTTTACAAGATATTCATAAAAAGATTGATATTATCGAATTAGAAAATAAAATAAATGAAGAAGTTAAACGTAGTATTGACGAAAATCAAAAAGAATTTTATCTTAGAGAAAAAATACGTGCTATTCAAAATGAATTAGGTGATAGGGCTAAAAAAGAAGAAGAAATAGAAACTTTACGAGCACAAATTAAAAATTCTAAAATGCCGATAAATATCAAAGAAAAAGCATTACAAGAATTGTCTCGTTATCAATCTATTTCTTCAGCAGTAGCTGATTCTTTTGTTATTCGTAATTATTTAGATTTTTTAATAGCTTTGCCTTGGGGTAAAAAAAGTAAAGATGTTAATGATTTAGAAAAAATTCGTATGGTTTTAGAAAAAAATCATTATGGTTTGCAAGAAGCCAAAGAACGAATTTTAGAATATGCTGCTGTTAGAATTATGACTAAACATAATGCTCAAACGATATTATGTTTGGTAGGCCCTCCGGGTGTAGGTAAAACTACTTTAGCTATTTCTATCGCAGAAGCTTTAGGACGTAAATTTGTTAAACAATCTTTAGGAGGTTTACAAGAGGAAAGCGAATTTAAAGGTCATAGAAGAACTTATGTTGGAGCTATGCCTGGGCGTATTTTAGATGGTATAAAAAATGTAGGAGTTATAAATCCTGTATTTTTATTAGATGAAATAGATAAATTAGTAAATAATTTTCATCATAATCCAGAATCTTCTTTATTAGAAATTTTGGATCCGAATCAGAATAAAACTTTTGTAGATCTTTATTTATCTGAACCTTTTGATTTGTCACAAGTATTATTTATAACTACTGCTAATGATATTAGTAATATTTCTGCTCCTTTAAGAGATAGATTAGAAATTATCGAATTAAATTCTTATACAGAAAAAGATAAGTTAAATATTGCTAAACAACATTTGATTCCGAAACTTTTAAAAGAACATGGTTTAAAAGCAACAAAATTTTCTGTTAGTGATTCTGCTTTAATTAAAATTATTAGGAATTATACTAAAGAAGCTGGAATTAGAAATTTAAGTCAAAAAATAGCTACTTTAATTCGCAAAACAATAAAAAATATTTTAATTAAAAAAATAACTTACGCTAATATTAACGAAAATAATTTAGAAGATTTTTTAGGAAAAATAATTTATTATGATTTATTAACCGAAAAAAAACCTCAAATAGGTGTTGTTAATGGATTAGCTTATACGACAGTAGGAGGAGATGTATTATCTATCGAAACTACTTGTTATCCTGGCAAAGGTAAGTTAGTTTTAACTGGCCATTTAGGAAAGGTTATCGAAGAAAGCGCTATTACTGCTTTTAGTTTTTTAAAAGCTAATGCTCATAAATTAGGTATCGATTACGACATGTTTAAACAAAAAGATTTTCATATTAATTTTGTCGAAAGTGCGGTGCCTAAAGATGGACCTTCTGCTGGTGTAACCATAGCTACATCTTTATTTTCTGTAATGACTAGTCAAAAGGTTAAAGAAAATATAGCAATGACTGGAGAAATTAGATTAACTGGAGATGTAGTAGCTATAGGTGGATTAAAAGAAAAAGTTTTAGCCGCTGATAGAATAGGTATAAACATCGTTTTTATTCCAAAAGCTAATTCTAAGGATATCGATGATATTCCTGAAGAAGTTCGTAGTAAATTAAAAATTATAACTATTCAAAATGTTAAAGATATATTTGCTGAAGCTTTTATTTCTTCTTAATTTAAAAAGATGAATATAATTTTGATATTTAATAGTTATTGATTTGGAAATTTTTTTCAAAATTATAATTTTAAAATTACAATTATACAAAAATACCAAAAAGATTAATTGGTATATATAGTTAGTATTTGGGTATCAAAAATAATTTAGGGTAAATAATACATTAATTTGAAATATTTTGGTAAGATATTAATAATAAGATAAATAAAATTTAATTTATATTCTAATTTAAAATAGTTTAAATAGAATCTTTTTCGAAGATATTAAAGTTTTTATGCCGGAAAAAAAATATTTTTTTCCGGTTCTATAAATAATTAATATCAATTATGAAATCATAAATAAAAAATCTATTGAAAATTAATTAATCTATCATAATTTCAATGAATATATTAATTTAAAAATTAATAAAAAGGTGATAATATGTTGACATTACCCAATTATGTTATTTATATTATTTGTGTTATTATTGTCATTAGTGTTTTATTTTCATCTGAAACAGATGTCACTGATGCATTTGCAGAACAATATGGCACTTACAAAAGCAATCAAAGTATTGATAAATTTAATCGTTTCATTAGTATTTTAGTTTTAATTATCTTTTTGCAATTTTTTATTCAACAATCATTTTAATGATGATTAAAAAATTATATTTTAATCAAAATTAAAATAAATATAAGATATGTATAAAAAATATCGATTTTATTATATTTTTATATCTTTTTAATATATATTTATGTTATAATAAGACAACATATTAATTGGATGATTTTAATTGTTTTAATATACATTTATACATGAAATGATTTACTTAAACAATAAAAAATTAATAAATGAATTATGAATATAATTAAATCTAAAATATAAAGGAGAAATTTATTATATGCCAAAAGTTATTACGAGAGAAAATGAACAAATTGAAGATGCATATAAACGTTTTAGAAGAGAAGTTTCTAAATCTGGTATTACTGCTATAGTTAGACAAAGAGCATTTTTTATTAAACCTAGTTTAGCGAGAAAAATGCGTGCTAAAAAATTTCAATCAAAAAAACGTTAATAAATTAAATATTAATTTTGATAAAAATGTTTTTTATATTAAATTTAAAATAAATTAAAAATTTTTTTCAGTTTTTATTTTTATTTATCAAAATTGCAATAAATATAATTTGCGATAATAAATAAAAGCAAATTCTGAATTTATTTTTTGTTATACAAATTTATCAAATTTTAATTTTGGATAAGATTTAAATTATGGATATTAAAATAGAAAACAATACTAATTTTGAAATTGATTATTTAATTACTTTTTTAATTAAAATATTTCAAGATTTGGATATAGGAAAAAAAATAAATATTATTTTTGTTAACGATGATTATATGAAAAAAGTTAATAATTTTTATTTAAACAAAAACTATACCACCGATGTTTTAGCTTTTAATGATTATACTGAAGATATTTCTTTAGGAGATATTTTAATTTCGTTGCCTAAAGCTTTTAAACAAGCTATTCAACATAATATTACTTATATACAAGAAGTTAGTTTTTTAGCTTTACATGGATATTTACATTTAAAAGGTTATGATGATAAAACGGAAGAATCATTGTGTGAAATGATAAATTTACAACAAAAAATTTTAAAAAAGCATAATTTACATTTTGATTATTAAAATTAAAAAAAATTTTTAAACTATTTTATTAATAAAAAGGAGGATATTTTGTTTAAATCAGGATTTATTTCTATCATTGGCAATGCTAATGTAGGAAAATCTACTCTTATTAATAATTTCATTAATCAAAAAATATCGATAACTAGTTCTAAAGCTCAAACTACACGTGACGCTATTATCGGTATTGATACTTCTTCTTCTTATCAATTTATTTTTATTGATACTCCTGGTTTGCATTTTAATCGCAAATATTTATTAAATAAAATGATGCATCAAGTTACTTTGAGAAGTTTAAATGAAGCTGATGTTATTTTATTGATAGTTGATCGAGAATATTATCAAAATAATCAAGAACAAAATTTTTTTGATATTATAAAAAAATATAATAAAAAAATTATTTTGGTTATTAATAAAATTGATTTATATAAAAATATAATTATTGATAAAATTATCTTAAGTTATGTTCAACAATTTCATTTTGATGCTGTTATTCCTGTATCAGCTATTCATAATAATAATATAAATATTTTGAAAAAACATATTTTAGAATTTTTGCCCGAAGGAAAAACTCATTATCCGCCCAGTATTAAAACAAATATAAACCAAAATAAATTAATATCTGAAATTATTAGAGAAAAAATTCTTTACTATTTGCATCAAGAAATCCCTCACGCTTCAACTGTTTTAATCGAACATATTTCTCCTATTAAGTCTTCCTCTATTATGAATATTTCTGCTCTTATTTTAATTGAAAAAAATAATCAAAAAAAAATATTAATAGGTAATCAAGGTAATATGTTAAAAAAGATAGGAATTGAAGCTCGTAAAGAGATTGAATATATTTTGAATAAAAAAATTTATTTAGATTTATGGGTTAAAGTTGAAAACAAATGGCGTGATAATATTCATTATTTAAGGAAAACAGGAATATCATTAAATTTTTAATTAAAAATAGCAAAGGATAAGTAAATGTTTTCTTTAAAAGAGTTAATTAGTTTTGCAAAACAAAATGGTTTTATTTTCCCGGGAAGCGAAATTTATGGAGGTTTAGCTAATACTTTTGATTACGGACCTTTAGGGTGTTTGTTAAAACAAAATATTAAAAAAGCTTGGCAAAAAAAATTTTTTCAAGAGAGAGAAGATACATTATTATTAGATAGTTGTATAATATTAAATCCGAAAATTTGGGAATCATCCGGACATATTAAAAATTTTACTGATCCTTTATCAGAAAATAAGGATACTAATAAACGTTATAGAGCAGATAAGTTAATTAAAGAACATAATCCGAATGTGAATATTAACGAAATGTCTTTAGAAACCATGACACAATATTTAATTACCCATCGTCTTTTAGGTACTTCTAATTGGTCTCATGTTAAAAAGTTTAATTTATTATTTCAAAGTCATCAAGGTTCAGTACCATCTCAAAATAATATAATTTTTTTGAGACCAGAAACTTGTCAGGGTATTTTTGTTAATTTTAAAAATATTTTAAATACTTTTAGAAAAAAAATACCTTTCGGTATAGGTCAGATTGGTAAATCATTTCGGAATGAAATTACTCCGGGAAATTTTATTTTTAGAACTTGTGAATTTGAACAAATGGAATTAGAATTTTTTTATCATCCCGAAGAAACTTTAAAGTGGTTTGAATTTTGGAAAAAGTATACTTATGATTTTTTACTTAATTTAGGTTTAAAAAAAGAAAATTTAAAATTTAAAGATTATCATCGTACGGAATTAAGTCATTATGCTAGTAATACTACTGATATTTTATTTAATTTTCCTTGGGGTTTTGATGAATTATGGGGTATTTCTGTACGTAATGATTTTGATTTAAAACAACACCATAAATATTCAGGTATAGATTTGAGATATTTAGATTCGCAGACAGGTAATAAATTTTATCCTTTTGTCGTAGAACCTTCTGTAGGAGTTGAAAGATTATTATTAGCTATTATGTTGGATTGTTTGCAAAAAGAGAATTTAGAAAACCAAACAGAAAGAATTTTATTCAAAATACATCCATTTTTAGCTCCTTATAAAATAGCAGTTTTGCCTTTAATTAAAAATATTCATCGAGAAAAAGCAAAACAAATACAACGTTTTTTATGTAATTATTTTGAAGTTATTTATGATGAAACTAAAAGCATTGGTAAAAGATATAGAAGGCAAGATGCCATTGGCACTCCTTTTTGTTGTACAATAGATCATCAAACTTTAGAACAAGATATTGTATCTATAAGAGATCGAGATTCTTTAAAACAAGAATTTATACCTTTGCAAAATCTTAAAAATTACTTAATTGATAAAATATCTTTTGAATAAATTATTAAATTAATCTCGATTGGATAACAATAAATAAAAATAAATATGAATCAGATTAAAAAAAAAATATCATTTATTGAACAAATTAATCAAAAAATTTCTATTTACGAATTAGTTAGTCAGGCAGGTCTTTCTTTAAAAAAAACAGGTAAAAATTTTATGAGTTTATGTCCTTTTCATAAAGAAAAAACTCCTTCTTTTTCTGTTTCTCCGGAAAAAAATATTGCTGTTTGTATGGCTTGTCATGAAGGAGGAAGTCCAATAGCTTTTTGGGCTAAATTAAAAAAAATAACTTTAGAATCAGCTGCGCACGAATTAAATTCTAAATTTAATTTAAAAATATTAAATACACCTCAAGATTATGTACAAAATAAGTTGATAAGTATTTTAGAATATGCTCAAGATTTTTTTAAAAGCGCTTTGCAATATATTTTAAATAATGTTGAAGATCATTATGCTTCTGATTATTTATTAAAAAAACGTAAATTAACTTCGGAATTAATTAATAAATTTCATTTAGGTTACGCACATGTTCATTCTCAGGCTCTTCAAAATCATTTATTACATAAAGGTTTTAAAATAAAAGATTTATTAACATTAGGTTTAGTTAGCAAATCACAAAATAGTTCTGAAAAATATTATAGTTTTTTTCGTGATCGTATTATGTTTCCTTTGACGAATTCAAATGGTAAAATTGTAGGTTTTATTGGTCGTTCATTAAAAGATGATCCAAATATTGTTAAATATTTATTCAATAACAATACTATTTTATTCAAAAAAACTAATTTATTGTATAATTTATTTGAAAGTCTTGAATTTATTAAGCAAAAACAAAATGTTATTTTATGTGAAGGTATTTTTGATGTTATAGCTTTTTATAAGGTTAATATTTATAATACTATCGCTACTCTAGGAACTAAATTAACTTTAGAACATATTACTTTATTAAAAAAAAATACCAGTAAAGTTACAATTGCATTCGATGGCGATAAACCGGGAATAGAAGCTACATATAAAGCAGCTGAATTATTGATTAAACATAAAATGCGTGTTTTTATTTGGCATCCTCCCAATAATCAAGATCCAGATGAATTTTGGTCTAATCCGGATAATCAAAAATATTTTAATTATGAAAAATTATTACAAAACTCTCAAGATTATGTTTTTTATATGATCGAAAAATATTTAGAACAAGGTTTGGATACAACCATTTTAAATAAAAATATTTTAAATTTAATTCAATATTATGATGAACAAACTAAAAATGATTATTTTCAAATTATTTATAAAAAATATTCTCTTTTCATAGCTGATGATATTTATAATATAAAAATTATGAATTTACAAGATTATAAAACACTTATGTGTCAAAATTATTTTCAAGAAATTCCCAAACCAACTAAAAGTATTGTAAGTCTTGTAGAAAAAGAAATTTTAATTGAAATTTTATTAAATCCAGAACATTTAAAATCAATTAAACATGATATTTATGATTATGTAGTTTCGGATATAAATATTTTAAAATTAATAGATCAAATTGATATTTATTATCAAAAAGATGCAACAGAAAATGAAATAAAAGATGGTATTAATTTAGAACGTTTTATGGAAATTTATAGTGATTTTATATCAGAATTATCACAAGAATTTGATATTTATGGTTTATTTTTAGAAATTAAAAATAATTATTTATTTAAAAAAAAAATACGTATCCAGAAATCCGAAAAATTAACGGAATTTTATTGTTATTTGAAAAGACATTTAATTGATCAAATAAGACAAGAATTAAAAATTCTTAAAAATAAATTGCAAAATTTATCAGAACAAATTATAAAAACTAATAACAAAACAGATGATGATCTAACAAAATCAATATTATTAGAAATAGCCCGTAAACAAAGAGAGTTATTAAAGTTAAAAAATATAGGAGTTCGTGATGAATCTAAAAATGACAATTAAAAAAATCTACAAACAAAAAATTTTGCAATTTGAAAAAATAGGTGAAACAGTTCTCGCTGATATTTCCAAAAGAGAATTAAAATGGTTTAACTGTAATATAAAAGATATAAATAATATTTATAAAAAAATGATTAAATTTTTTTTGATTAATAATAAGTTAATAAATAAAAAAATATCTAAAAGTATGAGACCAATAAAATCTCAAAGTGATTTAGAAAATTCTGATTATGATACATTAGACATAGAAGGTTTAGAAGATGAAAATATTAATATTGAAACTATTCGTTCTGAAGACATACAAGAAGATCTTAATTTAAAAAAAATTGCTAATTCCATTAAAGTTGATGATCCGGTAAGAATGTATTTGAAAGAAATCGGACAAATACCCTTATTAACTTTAGAAAAAGAAAAAGAAAATTCTAAATTAGTTTATGAAGGCGTAAAAGCTAAACAAAAATTAGAAGATTTTAAAAATAAATTAATATCTCTAACTAACGAAGAATTAGAACAACTTCAATTATCAATTAATAAAGCTGTTATAGCAAAAAATAAATTAATTGAAGCTAATTATCGCTTAGTAGTATCAGTAGCTAAATTATATATAGGTAGAAAAATTAAATTTTTAGATCTAATTCAAGAAGGCAATATGGGATTAATGAGGGCTGTAGATAAATTTGATTATACCAAAGGTTTTAAATTTTCTACTTATGCAACTTGGTGGATTCGACAAGCTATTACTAGAGCTGTTGCCGATCAATCTCGTACTATCAGATGCCCAGTTCATGTTTCAGATATTTTAAATAAAATTTCACGTTTAAGAGGGAAATTAACTCAAGATTTAGCTCGAAAGGCAGAAAATCACGAAATAGCTAAAGCTATGAATTTAGAAACAAAAAAAATTAATGATTTGCAAATGATTGAAAAAGAAACTATTTCTTTAGAAACATCTATTCGTGATGAAGATGATTCTTCTTTAGGGGATTTTATTAGCGATCCTAATGCAATTTCTCCTCATGATTATATGTTACAAGAAACTTTAAAAAAAACTTTAGAAGAATCATTAGAAGAAGCTTTAACTCCTAGAGAACAACTTGTTTTAAAAATGAGGTATGGCATTTTAGAAGGAGATAACAGAGTACACACTTTAGAAGAAGTTGGAGCTAAATTAGGTGTTACACGCGAACGTATTCGCCAAATAGAAGCCAAAGCTTTAAGACGTTTAAGATCTCCTTCAAGGCAAAATAAATTAAAAATTTTATATAAAAATATCAATAGAAAATAAATATGAATAGAATTTTATTTATAGTTTCGTTAATTAAAAATTATAATACAGTTGCTGATATTGGTACAGATCATGGATTAGTATTAAAAAAAGCATTAGATTTAGGATATATCCGTAAAGGGATTGCTGTAGATATCAGTGCTAAAGCTTTATCTCGAGCTCGTAAAAATTTAGAAAATTATCCTGTTCAATTTTTTGTTAGTAATGGTTTTCAAAATATTTCTGTAGATTTTGATTTAGCAGTTATTTGTGGTTTAGGAGCTTATACAATTATAAATATATTAAAGAATGCTCCGATTACTAAACCATGTTTGTTAGGTTGTCAAAGTAAAATACATTTATTATTTTATTGGTTAAAAAAGAATGATTTTATTATTTTAAAACATTATGTGTTTTCTGAGGGCGCCAAAGAGGCCTAAATTTCGTGCTATTTAACCAATAGCCAGGGCCGATAAACCCTGAAAGGATATGGTTGGTCTAACTAACGAAAGTAGGTTAGATTAAAGCAGACCATAAAAGCGGGTTGCGACCAAAGCAAAATAGTCAAAAAGACTTCGCCACCAAATAATTCCATGGAGAAGCCTGAAATGGCCTAAGAAGGAAAATTGAGGTAATAATGAGACCTGTTCCGGAAGTTGATGAAACGGACAGTCCAGAGTCTACTAGTATATATCAGAAGTACAGAGTAGTTTATCAAATAAGAAAACCTGGAATCAGCCTCTCAAAAAGAGGATACTTCCCCTAAAGAATTAAGGTAGAAATTTAGCGTAACTTGGAGAATCCTAAAACTAGGTAATTAAATTTACTAATTCAGAAATAAAAGTCGGGATGGTTAAGGATAAAGAATCTTCTTAGTAGTCGTAAGGATAAACCTAAATTTGGAATAATTTAGTTAATCGTCTTACCCAGAAGAGAGTTAATCACTCTTATAGGGCGAAAGAAGAAAGTAATTTATTGTTTATTTATTAGGACCGCGTCAGTTTAAGTTAGACTTTCACGGACTATGAATAAGATTCTTGACCAATCTTTAAAACAACTCCCATTAAAAAAGAAAATCAAACAAGGAATAAATAAACTAATTCTCGTTTAATTAGGTTGCTGTCAACCAAAGGGTAAGAACACCTGGAGTTGATGAAGAACAATAAGTGAAATTAATTTAATGAAATTGAATAAGGATCACCAAAAATACGTTCATAACCAAGATAATCTGAAAAACAGTTAAAAAGAACAAAAGGTCAAGAATAAACATTTAACTAGTGGTGACACGAAGTTAAACTCAGAGCAGGGATAAATTAGGGAAAGCGGTGTGCTGGGAAACTTGCTCGCACCGTTTGGACGGGGGCTGTTGGTAATAGTTGATAGCTATCAACGAAACGCCAATAATCTATCCGTATTAAATTTGATTATATTTTTTTTAAAATTAAACCAAAAGATATAAATGATATTTAGCTTATTTTATTTTTATAATAATCAGATAATTAACTATCTGATTAACAAAATATTAAGATATAAAACGAATTATTAATAAATTTACCTTTATAAATTAATTATAAATTATATATTTTTAGTATAATATAAGTTGTTTTTTAAAAATGTTTGAGTAGCTCAGCAGGATAGAGCAACGGCCTTCTAAGCCGTCGGTCGGGGGTGGACGAAAAAGATGCCTAATATCTAATGATTTAACCAATCATCCACTGCATTGATAATCAGTGGCAGTATATAGTTGGTTATTATAACGAAAGAAATAATAATTATAGTAGACTATAAAAATAGAAAACGGATGAGATAGTTTCGTCTAGGAATTTCTGTGAACTGAATTATGACTCACGGATAACCTCTGAAATGAGGCTAAGGGAATAAAAAGGAGTAATCCGGAACTGATAGAGAACTATCTTTTTTTAGCTATCAATTCGAGTAACTATGAAAATTAATCCCTATTTCATGGTATTATCAAAAAAAACTCGAAACCTACCAAAAATCAAAAAAAGATTTACTTATTTTAAATTATATTTTAAATTTAAGTTTTGGTCATCCCGCCTAAAAGTCAATAATGGTAAATATTAGAGTAACTTTAATCCTCCTAAACCTCAAAAAATAGTTATTAAAACTAGGTTAAATGAGAGGCAAGGAGAAAGCAGAATCATAGTAGTCGTGAGAAATTTAAGAATCAAGTTGGAATATTTGGTTAAACTGACTCACCAAGGAGCCAAGGAAAGCTTGGTACAAGGCGAAAGAGGAAATTTTTGTGAAGGTTTAGCAAATTTTTAAATAATGTTTTAGTTTTATTTAAAAATTATTGTTGTAAAATAATATTAAATGGATAAAGAGTTTTGATCTATCTAGATGGAGAAAAACTCAAGAAATTATAAATTTTTAGGCTAAATCAAATTATCACTTAAATAATCGCCGGATGCTGGGAAACTAGCTTGTCCGGTGATGTGTGGGGCTTATTATAATAGTTAGAAATAATGAAATGTAGTAATTCTATCACGATTCGAATCCCTCCTCAAACGCCATAAAATAATAAAAATTACTTATGTTAATTCACAATAATTCATTAATTAAAAATTAATTTTTATTATTAAATAAAAATTTTTTTTTATTTAATAATGATAAGGAGAATAAGGGCGCCAAAGAGGCCTAAATTTCGTGCTATTTAACCAATAGCCAGGGCTGATAAACCCTGAAAGGATATGGTCGGTCGAGCAGACGAAAGAATGTTAGATTAGAGCAGACCATAAAAGCGGGTTGCGACGAAAGCAAATTAGTCAAGACGACTCCGCCACCGAATAATTCGATGGAGAAGCCTGAGATGGCCTAAGAAGGAAAATTGAGGTAATCCTTAAACCTGTCTCGGAAGTTGCTAAAACGGACAGTCTAGAGTCTACTAATATAAATTATTTGTATTGAGTAGTTTATCAAATAAAAAAACCTGGAATCAGCCTCTCAAAAAAAAGAGGATACTTCCCCTAAAGAATTAAGGTAGAAATTTAGCGTAACTTGGAGAATCCTAAAACTAGGTAATTAAATTTACCAATCAGGAAATAAAAGCCCTGATCGTCAAGGATAAAGAATCTTCTTAGTAGTCGTAAGGGTAAACCTAAATTTGGAATAATTTAGTTAATCGTCTTACCCAGAAGAGAGTTAATCACTCTTATAGGGCGAAAGAAGAAAGTAATTTATTGTTTATTCATATAGGACCGCGTCAGCTAGGAATGATTTTAAGTTAAACTTTCACGGACTATGAATAAGATTCTTGACCAATCTTTAAAATTATCGAATATAGCTCTCGCGTTTAATCAGATTGCCACCAATAATGGGGTAGAAATACCCGAAATAGACGGGAAAATAATAAATGATATGAACTTAAACAAATTAGAGAAATATCACCAAAAATACGTTTATCATCAAGATAACTCAAAAATCTCGAAGAAATTGAACTATCAATTGAGATGAAGAGTCCAAGATAACTTACTAACTCGAAAAATGAAAACGAATCATGGGAGAGGTTCTCTTGGGGAAAGAATTCAAGGAATGAGAAATTATCAAGGTGAAATAACCGAAATAGTTATCCAATCCCTATCTCTTCAAAAGATGAGCCAGATTAACTAATAGGTTGATAGCACAAAAAAATGTGAGATTGACTAATTAGAAAATCGATCCTGGGTAATTCATCATGTCGGCATCTAATTGGAGAAACATAATGGACAAAAGGTCAAGAATAAACATTTAACTAGTGGTGACACAAAGTTAAACCCGGAACAGGGATAAATTAGGGAAAGCGGTGTGCTGGGAAACTTGCTCGCACCGTTTGGACGGGGGCTGTTGGTAATAGTTGATAGCTATCAACGAAACGCCAATAATCTATCCGTATTTAAAATGGCTGTCCCCTTTAGAAGAACTAGTAAAACTGCTAAAAGAAAAAGACGTACTCATTACAAATTAAAAACACCTACTTTGGTATTATGTTCTGATACCAATAAATTCACTTTACCTCATCGTTTAACTAAAAATGGTAGTAGTTTTTATAAAAATAAATTAATTTCAAAAATACAAAATACGAATTAATCATATTTAAAAAAATTAATATTTTAAATAAAAAAGGCATTATATATGATCAACATTAAAACATCACAAGAAATTCGTAATATATGGCTAAATTTTTTTAAATCTAAACAACATAAAATAGAATCATCAGCATCTTTGATACCAGATAAAGATCCTACTTTGTTATGGATTAATGCTGGCGTAGCGCCTTTAAAAAAGTATTTTAATGGTTCCGTAATTCCTCATCATAAACGTATAGTTAACATTCAAAAATGTTTAAGAGCTAATGATATTGATATGGTGGGGAAAACGTCTCGTCATCATACTTTTTTTGAAATGTTAGGAAATTTTTCTATTGGAGATTATTTTAAAAAAGAAGCTATCGAATTTGCTTTTGAATTTTTAACATCTCATGAATTTTTAGCCTTAGACGTTCGTAACTTATATATTACTTATTTTGAAAAAGATTTAGAAACTTATGAGTATTGGTTACAAAAAGGTATTGATAAAAATCATTTAATTGCTTTAAAAGAAAATTTTTGGGAAATAGGCGAAGGACCGTGTGGCCCTTGTACCGAAATTTTTTTTGACCGTGGACCAACATATGATTCGCGTAATCATAGTTTAATTTTAAATAACATTAACAATAACCGTTTTATTGAAATTTGGAACATTGTTTTTTCTCAATATAATTTAGAAATTAAAAATAATCGTAAAGTTTATCGTGAATTACCTAATAAAAATATTGATACTGGAGTCGGTCTAGAACGTTTAACTTGTATTTTGCAAAATAAAAATAATAATTTTGAAACTGATTTGTTTTTACCTATTATTCAAAAAATTTCTATTTTAAGCAATATAATATATCAATTAGATGAAAATCAAGAAATTTTTCAAATTATTTCTGATCATATTAGAGCTTTAGTTTTTGGGATTGCTGACGGAGTTATGTTATCTAATGATGGTAGAGGTTATATTTTAAAAAAACTTTTAAGAAGGGCTTTCCAAAAAGGAATTAAATTAGGATTTAATGATCCTTTTTTATTTAAATTAGTACCTACAGTAGTTGATATAATGGAAGATTTTTATCCATATTTAAAATCAAAGATATCAATTATTCAACAAATCATTTTAACAGAAGAACAGAAGTTTTTATTAACTTTACAAGAAGGAAAAAATAAATTTTTAGAATTTACTAAAATTTCCAAAAAACTTTTGGCTAAAGATTTTTTTAAACTTTATGATACTTATGGGTTACCCCCGGATATCATTTTAGAATATGCTAAAAATTATAAAATTTTAGCAGAAAAAAATGAATTTGAAAATATTTTAGAAAAACAAAAAAAAATATCATCTAATCAAGGTAAAATAGTGTTTAAAAATAAAAATAAAAATTATCAAAATAATGAGTATTATAATTTTACTCTTAAAAGTGAATTTGTAGGTTATAAAACTTTTAGTGATTCGGCTAAAATTATTAAAGTTTTTGAAAATGGAATTGTTTTGGACAAAACCCCTTTTTATGCCGAAATGGGAGGCCAAATTTCAGATTTTGGTATGATTAATCAAAGTTATATTGAGAAAGTTATTAAATTACCTCATGGGCAATTTTTACACTATACAAAAGATTATTTTGAATTAGGTCAACAGGTTAACACATGCATTGATTTACAAAAAAGACATTTAATTTCTTTAAATCATACAGCGACTCATTTATTACATGCTGCTTTAAAAAATTTATTTAATCCTGATATACAACAATGTGGTTCTTTTTTAAATCATAAAATTTTAAAATTTGATTTTAATTATTATAAATCTTTATCTTTAGATGATCTAATTTCTATAGAAAACAAAATAAATTCATGGATTAATGAAAAATATCCTATAAATGTCAAAATAATGACTTTTAAAGAAGCTCAAGATCAAAAAATACAATTGCTTGAACAAATTGAGTATAATGATATTGTGAGAGTAATCGAAATTACGAATATTTCAACTCAATTATGTGGCGGAACTCATGCTTTTAATACTTTATTTTTGGAAAAATTTGCTATTTTGTCTTATGCTTCTATTGGTTCTGGAATTTACAGAATAGAAGCAACAACCACTACTAATAATATTATTCTTGGTTTTGATTCTAAAATTAAACATTTACGTATTCAAGAACAAAAAATATTGCATAAAATAGAACAATATTATTATAATGATTTAACTAATAAAGTTGATATTCCTCAATTTAAAGAAGGTAAGGATAGTTATAAAAGTATTTTTATTTATAAAGATTATTACGAAAAATTACAAAAAATGTGGTTGCAAATACAAAAACAAATTTATCAAAAGAATATGATAAAAATGATTAAAGAAGCTGAAAAAATTATACCTTCTAAAATAGAACCTTGTATGTTTTTAAGTTGTGATAATATTGATGTTGATGAAAATATGTTGAAAAATCTTTTAGATTATTTAATACAAAAATTAAAAATTAATTTTTTATGTTTATATAAGCAAAAATCTGAATATTTTATTTTAGTTTGTAAGAGTAATATCGATAGTATTAATGCTAAAAATTTTATAAATCGTGTAAATATTATCATTGAAGGAAAAGGTGGAGGAAATGTAACTTTTGCTAAAAGTATTAGTTATCGCAAAGATAAATTAATAATATTGCGACAAGAATGGATAAAATGTTTATAAAAGAACAATTATATCAAAAAGAAAATTTTTTAGGTTTAGATTTGGGAGAAAAAACTTTGGGAATTTCGTTTTCTCAATTTGGAATTATTGCCAAAAATTTAAAAACTATTAAATTTCAAAGGCATCAATATCATCAATTAGTTTTGCCTTTATCTAAAATAATTACTGAACTTAATATTAATACAATTGTTTTAGGAGATCCTAAACATATGAATAATAATATAGGAATTAAATCCAAAATTAGTATCTCTTTTAGCAAAAGAATTAAGAAATCTTTTCCATTTGTTCAAATATTTTTGTGGGACGAACGGCTTTCAACTAAAGAAGCAATTGATAATATGTATCGAGCTCAATATAAAAAAACTAAAATATTTAAATTAAAAGATGAAATGGCTGCTAAGATAATTTTACAAAATTTTTTAAATTATCATAAATCTATTTAAATAAACTATAAATTTATAAAGAAGTTGCATATGTCTATATTTTATAAAATAAAAAAAAAATACTTAAAAAAAATAGAAAAATATGCTATAAAAAAGCGTATACCTATTATTCAAAAAGAAACTGGTTTATTTTTAGAAAACTTTATTAATCAAAAAAAAATGATAGATATTTTAGAAATAGGAACTGCTCTTGGTTATAGTGCATTAACCATGTGTAATCCGAATAATCAAATTGAAACATTAGAAAGAAAATATAATTATTATCAATTGGCTAAAAAAATATTTTTTAACACACCTTTTAAGGTTAAAGTAAGGGCGGAAATAAACACATAAATAAAGAAATTTAACCAATTTCCTCAACTAGGATGATGTTGAGACGTCAAACAATCGACTCACCAAACGAAAGAATGGGGAGTTACAGCAGATTGTTAAAGCGGATTGAGGGGAAGTAACTACCCAAGATGAGACCGCCAGACGAATGATAGACATGGAGAAGGCTGAAACGCCCTAATCGCGGAAAATATCGTAATAACCTAACCTCCCAGAAAGTTAATGATCACTGGGTGCCCGAGGAGGTCGTAAAGTTAAATTACTTGACTTTATGAATTATCCTTAAGTAACCGCCTAAGCGGTAACCTCGGAGTCTCGTGGAGATGTACTTAGATGAGTAAAACATCTAAAGAACTGACATGAGGAAAAAGACAGCAGTGTCCCTCCAGAACCCACGAAAGCGAACCTAACCCTATCAGGTAGATTTATGACGGAAATTTCAGATTCCTAAACATCACCGCCTATAAGCGGTCAAAAGATGGAATAATAATAAGACCATTGATGCAAGGAAAAAGAGACTTTTAGTAGTCGGTGGAGGAAAACGTTGTTTGGAATAACAACGACAATCGCCCACCCACGACGGAGGTTAACGACCTCTCTAGGGCGAAAGAGTCAGATTTATAATGATTATTCAGTTCGGGAGAAAGGAGATTGATGGAAATGCAATCAACTAAGGAAGAATTAAAACCTTCTTTTAAACTTTCGAACTTACTGAATAGGATTCAGAAGTTATCTCTAAACAAAAAGTCACTAAAAAAGGAATTACAAAAAGGGATGAATTCCTTGGAAAATACCACAATTGCTTTTAATAAAATTGCGAAAAACCAAGGAGCGGGTACCTTTGGTGTTGATTACGAAACCATCGATAAAAAAGATTTAGCATGGCTAACCAAACTAAATAATGATTATCGAGAAGGGAAGTATCAACCCCAACCAGCTCGCCGCGTATTCATCCCTAAACCGAACGGCCAAGAAAGACCGTTAGAATAGCTGACAGAGTACAACAACAAAAGTTATACCAACTCTTAAATCCCTTCTATGAATTAAAATTCTCAGAATGGAGTTTCGGTTTTAGACCTGGAAAATCTTGTCACGACGCCATCAAACGTGTCAAACAACGATTCAAAGGGCTGAAATGGTTAATTAAAATTGATATCAAAGGTTACTTTGATACCATTGACCATCATATCTTAATAAAAATGTTGAAAAAAGATATTCATAAAAACAAAACCCTTCAAACCATTAATCAATGGTTAAAGGCTGGTATTATGGATAACTACCAATTTCAACAAACCTATTCGGGTTCCCCCCCAAGGAGGCATCATTTCTCCACTATTAGCAAATATTTATTTAAATCAGATTGACATTAAAATAAATGAACTAATAGAAAAAGGAATACCCATCAAAAAGATGAATCCAGAATATAATAGACTTATCAGAAAACAAAAGGGTAAGTCAATTAAGGTAGATAAGTGGATTAACCAAAACCAAAATATAAGAGTGGAATATATCCGTTATGCTGATGACTTCATTATCGGATGTACGGGAACAAGAGGAAAAGCCGAAGAAATTAAAGAAAAAGTAATCAATTGGCTCAAAGACTTAAAACTAGAAATAGCTTATGATAAGTCTAAAATTGTTACCGCAACCAAAGGTATAAGGTTTTTATCCTATATGATCAAAGTAAAACCAACAGCATCAGCTATCAAGAAAAAAACAACCAAAAAAACTCTTAACGGAAAAGTAAGAACACTCATTCCCAAAGAGGAAGTTAACAACAGATGTCATAAATGGACGAAAAAGGGGAAAATTATTCACGACACCCAAGCCGTTTACCGAGACAGATTAGAAATAATCCGTACCTTCAAACGCGTGGTAGAAGGGATAGTTCGCTATTTCGCCTATGGAGAAAACCTAAGCCAATTAACGAAGTTAGCTTACATAGCGGAGTACTCATGTTTAAAGACCTTAGCGAATAAAGAGAAAACCTCGCTCGCTAGAGTTCGGAAGAAATTGAACATAGGGAGTTCTTGGGGGGTAAGATACACCACCAAGAATAAACCTAAATACGAAGTTTGGCCAGAGGATAACTGGGAAAAAATAAAAAGGATGAGAAATTATAAAGGGATGAACCCCGATATAATCCCCAATCCCCATATTTATCTTGGAAGAACTCATCTCACTGACCGATTAAAAGCGGAACAATGCGAATTATGCCAAACCAAAGATTGTAGATTGGAAATTCACCATACGAAAACAGTGCGAAATCGTAACTGGCGAAGTATCTTGAATAAAGAAACAATGGCACTTTGTAAAAAGTGTCATCGATTCAAAACCAATCAACAAATAAATAATTTCAACCAAAAACAAAATAAAAATAAATAAAACCTCTGAATAACAGCCAATTATACAGCAATATATAAAAGGTTCTCGAAAGAGATTATAAATGGGAAAGCCGTATGCTGGGAAACTTGCTCGTACGGTTTGGATGGGGGCTGTCTGTAATAGAGAGCAGAAATACAAATCCTACTCTTGAAACGCAGACAATCTATCCATATTTTGGACAGAAGCTTTAATATATCAACCTAAAAAAAATTATGATTTAATTTTTATTGATGGCGCTAAATCACAATATTGTAAGTTATTCGAAAAATACCAAAAATTTATCAAAAATAATGGTTTTATTATTTGCGATAATTTAAATTTTCATAATTTGTTTATGCAAAAAAATAATTCTAAAAATGTTTGTAGAATTCTTAATAAAATACAAGAATTTAAAATATATTTAAAAAATAATTATTTTTTTAAAACTATATTTACCGATGTAGGGGATGGTTTAAGTATTTCTTATAAAAATTTTTTACCATCTACATATATATTTAGACGATAAAATGAATTATCTAGTATAAAAAACAACAAAAAAAAGAGGTTATTTATTATGAACCATGATATTATTGATTCTTATACGAATAAATATAAAGTTGATAAAAAAAATATTCATAAAGATAAACAAATTTATAAATTAACTCAAGAAGGTTTAGATAAACTAAAACAAGAGTTAGAACATTTAACTTCTACTAAGAGAAGTGAAAATTTAATTTCTTTAAAAGAGGCTCGTGATCAAGGTGATTTAAGCGAAAATGCTGACTATGCTGCTGCTACTAATGAACAAATACTAATAGAAACAAGAATTTCTGAAATCAAAAATATTTTAAAAAATATGGAAATAATTGATCATTCTAATCAAAATAAAGAAATTGTTACTATCGGTAATACAGTAGATATTCAGTTTTTAGATAATATGCAAATTTTGAAATTACATTTAGTTGGAATTTTAGAAGTAGATCCTTTAAATAATAAATTTTCTATCGAATCTCCTATTGGACAAAGTTTACAAGGTCATAAAGAAGGTGATCAAGTAAAATATAAATCTGAAACTGGTAAAATTATTGATATTAAAATCTTGAAAATACATTAATTTGATATGAAGATATGAAAATTATAAAATTAGAAAAATACCTTCATTATATACCTGATTTTTATTATGATTCTGTGGGCGCCAAAGATGCCTAAATTTCGTGCTATCTAACCAATAGCCAGGGCAGATAAACCCTGAAAGGAGATGGTCGGTCGGGCAGACGAAAGAATGTCAGATTAGAGCAGATCATAAAAGCGGGTTGCGACCAAAGCAAATTAGTCAAAAAGACTTCGCCACCAAATAATTCCATGGAGAAGCCTGGAATGGCCTAAGAAGGAAAATTGAGGTAATCATAAAATCTTTTCCGAAAGTTGCTGAAACGGATAGTCCAGAGCCTACTGGTATAAAACAGAAGTACCGAGTAGTTTATCAAATAAGAAAACCTGGAATCAGCCTCTCAAAAAGAGGATACTTCCCCTAAAGAATTAAGGTAGAAATTTAGCGTAACTTGGAGAATCCTAAAACTAGGTAATTAAATTTACCAATCCGGACATAAAAGCCCGGATGGTCAAGGATAAAGCATCTTCTTAGTAGTCGTAAGGGTAAACCTAAATTTGGAATAATTTAGTTAATCGTCTTACCCAGAAGAGAGTTAATCACTCTTATAGGGCGAAAGAAGAAAGTAATTTATTATTTATTCAATGTTATCAAGGAAAGAGTTGATAGATTATGTCAACAACAGTTTCACCAGAAACTAAACTTTCACGAACATTGAATAAGATTCAATATTGTTCATCAAATGGCTACTCCTTAGCAGGGAATGAATAACTTTTACAATACGTTAACAGCATTTAATAAAATCGCGGCTAACAAGGGAGCGGGTACCCCCGGAATCGACAATAAAACCATCGATGGGATTAATCTAGAAAGACTAGAAAGATATCATCTGGAATACGTCAATAACGGTTACCACCCCAAACCAGTTAAAAGAATTTTCATTCCTAAGGATAATAAAAAAACCAGACCCTTGGGCATACCGACCATCAAAGATAGATTGATACAAAAATGCCTGGAACAACTCTTAACTCCCTATTTTGAAAATATTTTTTCAGAATGGAGCTTTGGATTTAGAACCAAAAAATCTTATCATGACGCCATCAAACGCGTCAAACAAAGATTTAAAGGGATAGACTACCTGGTCAAAATCGACTTAAAAGGCTACTTTGATACGATCAATCATGAGATTCTCATGAGAACCTTAAACCAGTTCATCAAAAAGAATAAAACGCTCTCAACTATTAATAAGTGGTTAAAAGCCGGTTTCTCCAAAACCAAGAGTTGAAGATATCCGTTATGCTGATGACTTTATCATCGGCATCAAAGGCGAATATGACCAAGCCGAAAGAATCAAAGACCAAGTAACGCAATGGCTAAAACAGGATTTAAAACTTATCATCAGCTTTAAAACTTATCATCAGCAAAAATAAATCGCAAATTGTGAAAGCCAACAAAGGAACGAGGTTTTTATCCTACATGATAAAGGTTAACTCTACAAACAAAACTAGGGAAAGGAAAAATACCAAGAATTCCTTAAATGGCAAGGTTCAAATCCAAATTCCCAAGACGAAAGCTAAAGAAGATGGAGAGGAATATAGTTGATTAAAAAAGGGCAAGGCGAGAAACGACGAAACATTAACAAACGGAGACGAATTAGAAATAATTCGAACCTATCAAACAATCTTCCGCGGCATTATCCAATACTTTTGTTTAGCTAACAATCTCGGGGGGGTCTTAACCCATTTAAATTATCTAGCAGAATATAGCTGTTTGAAAACACTAGCAAGGAAACGGGAAACGGCAATTGCCAGAGTTCGAAAGAAACTTAATATAGGATCAACTTGGGGCTTAATAAAGGAAAAACCCAATACGAACTATGGGAGGTTTTTTTCTTGGGGGAACGTTGTGAGAATTGCGACAAAACAACCCAACTTCAAATTCATCATATTGGGACAATTCGCAATACACATCGCCAAAGGATCATGAATAAAGTATTGTGTAAAGATTGTCATCGCCAGATAACCAATCAACAAATACATGATATCAGAAAAAATAAGAACAATAAGAATAAATAGCTAATCAACCGTGAGGAGACATTAGTTCTCGAAAGAGAGTAAATTATGGAAAGCCGGATGCTGGGAAACTTGCTTGTCCGGTTTGGACGGGGGCTGATTGTAAATAAAACAACAAATACAAATCGTTGTATAAAACGCAATTAATCTATCCGTATTTTTGAAATTCCTTTCGAATATTTTTTTCGAAAAAATTTTAAAGTTTTATTGTTTGATTTGGATAATACTCTTATAGAACCCTATCAAACAACATTAGATAATAAAGTTTATAATTTATTAACGAATATTAGTAAAAAGTTTCAAATAATTATTCTTTCAAATGCTTCTAATCGTAAATTAAAAAAAATTTTAGAACCTAATTGGAATTATGTTTATCTTAATTTGTTTCATAAAAAACCTTCATCTTGGGGTTTTCGCAAAGTTTTAAGTTTAACTAAAATACAAACTCAAGAAGCGATCATGATTGGAGATCAATTAGCCACAGATATTAGAGGAGCTAATGAATTAAATATTACTTCTATTTTAGTAAAGCCTATTAATAGAAAACAAGAAAATTTATTTACAAAATATAATCGTTTTTATATGGGCGCCAAAGAGGCCTAAATTTCGTGCTATTTAACCAGTAGCCAGGGCTGATAAACCCTGAAAGGAGATGGTCGGTTGGGCAGACGAAAGAATGTCAGATTATAGCAGATCATAAAAGCGGGTTGCGACCAAAGCAAATTAGTCAAAAAGACTTCGCCACCAAATAATTCCATGGAGAAGCCTGAAATGGCCTAAGAAGGAAAGTTGATGTAATAACGAGACCTGTCTCGAAAGTTGCTGAAACGGACAGTCCAGAAGCTATTAATATAATATATAAGTATTGAGTAGTTTATCAAATAAGAAAACCTGGAATCAGCCTCTCAAAAAGAGGATACTTCCCCTAAAGAATTAAGGTAGAAATTTAGCGTAACTTGGAGAATCCTAAAACTAGGTAATTAAATTTACCAATCAGGAAATAAAAGCCCTGATCGTCAAGGATAAAGAATCTTCTTAGTAGTCGTAAGGGTAAACCTAAATTTGGAATAATTTAGTTAATCGTCTTACCCAGAAGAGAGTTAATCACTCTTATAGGGCGAAAGAAGAAAGTAATTTATTGTTTATTCATTAGGACCGTATCAGCTAGGAATGATTTTGAAAAAAATAAATCTATTAGAAATTCACCACTTTCAGAACCTAACTGAAGAAAGATGCTGGATCAAAAAATGATAGGTTTGTCAATCAGAAGCGGACCAACCCACAAATGAATGATATGAGCATCTTCGAACAGAATAAAAGGTTAAGAATAAACATTTAACTAGTGGTGACACAAAGTTAAACCCAGATCAGGGATAAATTAGGGAAAGCGGTGTGCTGGGAAACTTGCTCGCACCGTTTGGACGGGGGCTGTTGGTAATAGTTGATAGCTATCAACGAAACGCCAATAATCTATCCGTATAGAAAGACCTTTAATTAATTTAATTCGAAAAACTAATTTAGATATTTACAATAAAAAGTTTAAGAATTTTATTAAATAAAAGATAATTAAAAGGTATGTTGATAGAAGAAATTTTAAAAAAAATTAATAATAAATTTAAAAATGATATTTATCGTTTAAATCATATTTTAGGAGTTTATCAAAAAGCTACTGAATTAGCTGTATTTTATGAAGAAAATCTTGAAGAAACTCAAATAGCTGCTTTATTTCATGATTATACTAAAAATGAATCTTTAGAATTTCATTTATCTTTATTAAATCATGAAATTATTAATAAATATAAACAAATGGTTTTTATGTACCATGCTTTTAGTGCGCCTATTGTGCTTCAACAAGAATTTAATATTAATAATACAAAAATTTTTGATGCAATTAGAAAACATGTTTGGGGTCATGAAAACATGAATAAATTAGATAAAATTATTTTAATTAGCGATAAAATAGAAAATAGCAGAACTTTTCCAAATATTGATTATTTTAGAAAATTAGCTTTTAAAAATTTAGATCAGACAATATATGAATTATTAAAAAATAATCTTGATTATTATATTAGCAAAGGTTTTAAATCTTTTCCTGAACAAATAAAAATATTAAATTCTTTAAAGAAAAAACTTGCTTTAAATTGAAAAAAGTTTGGTAATATTTATAATGTTACGTATTATATCAGGAAAATATAAAAATTTTCGTTTAAACTTAGTACCATCTAAAACTACTAAAAGTTCTACTCATTTAATTAGAAAAGCTTTATTTGATACTATTCAAAAAGATATTAATAATAGTATTGTTTTAGATTTATTCGCAGGTTCTGGAGCTTATGGTTTTGAAGCTTTAAGTAGAGAAGCAAAAAAGATTTTTATGGTAGATAATTCTTTTCCAGCATATTTAACCATTAGAAAAAATCAAAATAAACTTAAAATTAGTAATCAGCAAATAATAGTTTTTTATAAAAACGCTTTCAATATATTAAAACGATTTATATGTCAAAAAATTAAATTTGATGTAATTATTCTAGATCCTCCTTATGCTTTTGATATTAAAAATTTATTTCCTAAATTATTTAAAATTATTCATTGTCAAAGTTGGATTATTTATGAAACTTATCATAAAAATTTATTACCTAATATTAATCAACAATTTATTTTAATTAAGAACCAAAAATACGGCAACAAAAGATTAATTTTTTATAAACCTATTATTTTATAATAAAAAGATAATTTTTAATTAAATAAATTTATTAAATAATAATTAAATTATTCTAATAAATATTCCAATTGAAAGGAAAATTATTTATGACTTGGTTTGAAACAATTTTATTTTTATCAGGTTTATTTATAGGAATTTTATTAGGAGCATTAGTAATGTTTTTTGGTATTAAAAAATATTTAGAAAAAAATCCTCCTATAAATAAAAAACAAATTAAAGAAATGTTTAAACAAATGGGAAGAAGTCCTAGTGAAAAACAAATTCAACAAATTATGTTGGCGATGAAAAATAAAAAATAAAAGGAGATTAAATAAAGTTAATGAGTTATTATATATTATTTGCAATTATATTTATTGTTATAATAACTTTTATAATTATGAATTGGGCGCCAAAGATGCCTAAATTTCGTGCTATTTAACCAATAGCCAGGGCCGATAAACCCTGAAAGGATATGGTCGGTCTGTCAAACGAAAGAATGGCGGATTATAGCAGACTATAAAAGCGGATTGAGAAGAAAGCAAATTAATCAAGATGATTCCGCCACCGAATAATTCCATGGAGAAGCCTGAAATGGCCTAAGAAGGAAATTGATGTAAGAATTAAACCTGTTCCGGAAGTTGCTTAAACGGACAGTCCAGAGTCTACTAATATATAAATTCAGTATTGAGTAGTTTATCAGATAAGAAAACCTGGAATCAGCCTCTATAAGAGGATACTTCCCCTAAAGAATTAAGGTAGAAATTTAGTGTAACTTGGAGAATCCTAAAACTAAGTAATTAAGTTTACTAATCTGGGAATAAAAGCCTGGATGGTCAAGGATAAAGAATCTTTTTAGTAGTCGTAAGGTTAAACCTAGTTTTGGAATAAACTAGATAATCGACTTACCAAGAAGAGGGTTAATTACCCTTATAGGGCGAAAGAAGAAAGTAATTTACTATTATTCAATGGTATCGGGGAAGGAGTTGATATGTTATGTCAACAACGGTTTCACCAGAAACTAAACTTTTACGAACATTGAATAGAATTCAATATTGTTCATCAAACGGCTATTCTCTGAAAAGAGAACTGCAACAAGGAATGAATAACTTTTACAATACGTTAACAGCATTTAATAAAATCGCGGCTAACAAAGGAGCGGGTACCCCCGGAATCGACAATAAAACCATCGATGGAATTAATCTGGAAAGATTAAAAAGATACCATCGGGAATACGTCAATAATGGTTACCACCCCAAACCAGTCAAAAGAGTCCTCATTCCTAAAGATAATGGAAAAACCCGACCTTTGGGCATACCGACCATCAAAGATAGATTGATACAAAAATGCCTGGAACAACTCTTAACTCCCTATTTTGAAAATATTTTTTCAGAATGGAGCTTTGGATTCAGAACCAAAAAATCTTGTCATGACGCTATCAAACGCGTCAAACAAAGATTTAAAGGAATAGATTACCTGGTCAAAGTTGACTTAAAAGGTTATTTTGAAACTATCAATCATGAGATTCTCATGAGAACCTTAAACCAGTTCATCAAAAAGAATAAAACGCTCTCAACTATTAACAAGTGGTTGAAAGCCGGTTTCATGAAAGATGGGATCAAATACGAATCTTTATCGGGGTCTCCTCAAGGAGGAATTATTTCCCCTTTGTTGGCGAATGTATATTTACATTACATTGATCTGAGAATGGAAGAACTGATTAAAGAAGGAAGGCCAATTAAGAGGAGTAACCCAGAATATCAGAAGGCATGGAAAACACACCAGCATCATAAACTAGGGTTTGACAGAGAAATCAATTTAAATCCAAAACCAAGAGTTGAATATATCCGCTATGCTGACGACTTTATCATCGGTGTTAAAGGCGAGTACAACCAGGCAGAAAGAATCAAAGACCAAGTAACGCAATGGCTAAAACAAGATCTGAACCTTACTGTTAGTAAGGATAAGTCCAAAATTGTGAAAGCTAACAAAGGAACTAGGTTTCTATCCTACATGATAAAGGTGAACCCCACCAATAAAACCCGGGAAAGGAAAAATACCAAAAACTCCTTAAATGGCAAAGTTCTAATCCAGATTCCCAAAGCGAAAGCCAAAGAATATGGATATGAATATAATTGGTTTAAAAAGGGGAGGGTTAAACACGATGAAACATTAGCGGGTAGAGACGAATTAGAAATAATCCGGACCTATAAAACAATTGTTAGAGGAATTATCCAATACTTTTGTTTAGCTAACAACCTCGGTGTCCTAACTCATTTAAATTATCTAGCAGAATATAGCTGTTTGAAAACACTGGCAAGGAAACGGAAAACGGCAATTGCCAGAATTCGAAAGAAATGTAAAATTGGTTCAACTTGGGGCTTAATAAAGGAAAAACCCAATATGAACCATGGGATGTTTCCTCTTGGGATAGAATTAAAAAAATGCGTAATTATAAAGGGAACCCTGATATTACCATTAATAGATTTGTATTCCAAGGTCGTACGCATCTAACTGACCGTCTGAAAGCGGAACGTTGTGAGAATTGCGCCAGAACAACCCAACTTCAAATTCATCATATTGGCACAATTCGCAATGCGCATCGCCAAAGTATCATGAATAAAAGAACTAAAGTACTGTGTAAGAATTGTCATCGAAAGGTAACAAATCAACAAATACAGGATATTAGAAACAAGAACGATAAGAACAAATAACTAATCAACCGTGAGGGGAAATTAGTTCTCGAGAGAGAGTAAATTATGGAAAGCCGGATGCTCGGAAACTTGCTTGTCCGGTTTGGACGGGGGCTGATTGTAAATAAAACAGCAAAAATAAATCGCTGAATAAAACGCAATTAATCTATCCGTATTAATATATCAATTTAATTTTAATTATAAAATTGAACATTATTTATTAAATTGTGATACTTTAGAACAAGAAGTTTTAAAAACCTTTATGAAAAATAGAAATCAAACTTTTCCCTTAACTAATCAATCTTCAATTACTAAAAAATTTTTAAATTTAAATATCTTAATTAAAATAAAAGATGATGAAGTTAATTCAGAACACGGAATTTATTTACTAAATAAGAATATTTTTAATTTAGTTATAAAAAATAATAAATTAAAACAAATATATTTAGAAATTAATTGAATATATTTTTAATTATTATTAAAATTTAAAGGTATGTCTAAAATGAAAAATCAAATAGAAATTATAGCTTATTATGAACCCAAATTGCAAGATATAGGGATTATTTATAAAGGATTAAAAACAAAGCTTAATTCGGTATTTGCAAATAGTTCAGAAATTAGTAATCCTAAAGAATTATTTTGTTTATCTTTATTAATATGTTTTTATAAAACTACACGTAAATATTTAAATCATTCTGATTTTAAAATAAAAATTTTGTGTCATAGTTGTATTGATGAAAAAGGATTTTATTTTGATATGAGTTTAGTGTGTGGTATTAAAGATTTATCAATCGCTGAAACACAAGATATTATGAATTTTATTCATCAAAAATGTCCTATTTCGCGAATGTTAAATAATTATCAATATTTTCAAATTAAACCCGCATTATATCAAGATTTTTAATACAACTTAATTATTATATTTATTAAATTAAAATACTTTATAAAACAGATATTATTTTTTAATTTTTAGAAAGAACAAAATATGAATTTTGCTAAATCAAAATTACAAACTATAAAAGTGGCTAGTCCGATACAATCCGTACTGAATACTTTAAATAAAGCTAAAGAAATTTATTTTTCTCAAGGAATAGATTTACATGTTATTAAAACAGATTGGACGGAAGAAAGCATTGATAAATTATCCGACGGTTCTATAGATGGATTAATTTATACTAATGTACATGTTTTTAAAGCTTATAATGAATTTTTAAAAAAACAAAATAAAGAATTATTTTCTTATATACAACCTTTTTATCATTCTAAATATGGTTTATATATAAATCGTAAAAATCAAAAAAAATTAACTAATTTAGAAACAGTTAAAAAATATCAAAATTTAAAAGTATTATTGGCCGTGTCTTTTGCTTTTATTCAGCCTTGTGATATGTCTCGTTCGCTTTTATTATTAAAAAATTTAGGATTAATCAATATTCCAGAACATATTCTTAAAACTAAAAAATTAGCTATTAGTTTGGAAGATATTAGTAATCCATATAATTTACAATTTATTAAAACTTCGCAAATACCTTATCAATTCGAACAACCAGACAAATTCGATTTAATGGCTAATTGGCCAGCTTTTATGAAATATAATGAAGATTTTATTCGAATTGGTTCAAATATTTCTGATAATCAAGAGCCTCAAGATGAATTAGTAGAATCATATGCTATAGCTTTAATTTCGCGCCAAAGCAATGCAAATAGTAAAGAAATTAAATTATTACAACAAATATTAAAAGATCCAGAAGTTAAAAAATTTCATGCTAATCAAACAACTAATGGAGAAATTGATTATGTAATGATTTCTAATCCAGAAAAACTTAAAGACCGAATTGTACAAAATTGGTTATAAAGAAAATATAAAAATAGAAGAAGGTCCATTAAAAAAATGTTTAATTGTCAATCATGCAATTGCGAAACAAAATTAAAAAGAATTATCAAAATAGCTACTAATTTTCCATCTACTTTAGAAACTTTACAAAAAAATAAACATTTAATTAATCAAATTGGTTTTGAATTACAAATTTTCGATGAAAAACAATTAAAAGAAAAATATCAAGTCAATTGTAATGATGCTTTAAAAGAGGGGATTATTGATTTTAATATTGCTAATAATTTTCATACTATGAAAGCTTATAATAATTATTTTATTTCTGAACCTTTAGAACGTTTAGAAATGATTGAGCCATTTTTTCATCCTAAATATGGTTTATATTCGCATAAAAGCAGTCCTTTAAAAATTAAAAATTTAGAAGATGTAAAAAAAATAAAAAATGCTCGAGTTCTTTTTGCTCCTTTTAATGATTTATTTACAGCACCTTGTGATTTATCACGTTCATTATTATTGTTAAGAAAATTAAATTTAATTAAAATTAATGAACAAATTATTGAAAAAAAAGGATATAATTTATCTTTAGAAGATATTGAAAATATTTCGAATTTACAATTTATTAAAACAGATAATATTTTTAAAGTAGCTCAATTATTTGATGATTATAATAAATATGATTTAGCTATTAATTGTCCAGGATTAATGAGACAAAATAATAATTTTTTACGTTTAGGTTCTATTGGTTTAGGAATTAACGAAAACGAAGAACCTACAGACATTGTTTTTTCATCATATGCTATTATTTTAGCTGCTAAAAAAAATTGCCAAAATAATCAAAATATTCAAGCAATGCAATGGTTTTTAAGAAATAAAGAAGTTCAACAAACTTTATTACAAACAGGTCAGCCTAATTATGACTATATTATAGTTGGAAATCCAGAACAACTTAAATATGATATTTTAAATAAATTTGATAAATAAAAGATAGATTTTGATATGGTTAATAAATTTCGTGATTATTTCCCCATTTTTAAAAAAAATCCTAATTTAATTTATTTCGATTCAGCATCAACTACTTTAAAACCGGAAATGGTTATTGAAGAATTACAAAATTTTTATAATAACAACGGGGGCGCCAAAGAGGCCTAAATTTCGTGCTATTTAACCAATAGTCAGGGCTGATAAACCCTGAAAGGATATGGTCGGTCTAACAAACGAAAGTAGGTTAGATTAAAGCAGACCATAAAAGCGGGTTGCGACGAAAGCAAATTAGTCAAGATGACTCCGCCACCGAATAATTCTATGGAGAAGCCTGAAATGGCCTAAGAAGGAAAATTGATGTAATTATTAAACCTGTTCCGGAAGTTGCTTAAACGGACAGTCTAGAGCCTATCAACATATACCGTTGGTGTTGGATAGTTTATCAAGAAAGAAACCTGGAATCAGCCTCTATAAGAGGATACTTCCCCTAAAGAATTAAGGTAGAAATTTAGTGTAACTTGGAGAATCCTAAAACTAGGTAATTAAATTTACCAATCAGGAAATAAAAGCCCTGATCGTCAAGGATAAAGAATCTTCTTAGTAGTCGTAAGGATAAACCTAAATTTGGAATAATTTAGTTAATCGGCTTACCGAGAGGAGAGTTAATGACTCTTATAGGGCGAAAGAAGAAAGTAATTTACTATTATTCAATGGTATCGGGGAAGGAGTTGATATGTTATGTCAACAACGGTTTCACCAGAAACTAAACTTTTACGAACATTGAATAGAATTCAATATTGTTCATCAAACGGCTACTCTCTGAAAAGAGAACTGCAACAAGGAATGAATAACTTTTACAATACGTTAACAGCATTTAATAAAATCGCGGCTAACAAGGGAGCGGGTACCCCCGGAATCGACAATGAAACCATTGATGGAATCAATCTGGGAAAACTAGAAAGATACCATCGGGAATACGTCAATAATGGTTACCACCCCAAACCAGTTAAAAGAGTCCTCATTCCTAAAGATAATGGAAAAACCCGACCTTTGGGCATACCGACCATCAAAGATAGATTGATGCAAAAATGCCTGGAACAACTCTTAACCCCTTATTTCGAAAGTATCTTCTCAGAATGGAGCTTTGGATTTAGAACCAAAAAATCTTGTCATGACGCTATCAAACGCGTCAAACAAAGATTTAAAGGAATAGATTACCTGGTCAAAATTGACTTAAAAGGTTATTTTGAAACTATCAATCATGAGATTCTCATGAGAACCTTAAATCAGTTCATCAAAAAGAATAAAACGCTCTCAACCATTAACAAATGGTTGAAAGCCGGTTTCATGAAAGATGGGATCAAATACGAATCTTTATCGGGGTCTCCTCAAGGAGGAATTATTTCCCCTTTGTTGGCGAATGTATATTTACATTACATTGACCTGAGAATGGAAGAACTGATTAAAGAAGGAAGGCCAATTAAGAGGAGTAACCCAGAATATCAGAAGGCATGGAAAACACACCAGCATCATAAACTAGGGTTTGACAGAGAAATCAATTTAAATCCAA
>JAUZJE010000004.1:0-39222 GCA_032886695.1 'Waltheria sp.' little leaf phytoplasma | reverse complement strand
CTCTTTTCGATATATTTTTTTTAATTTTTGCACGGCTAGTGCTTTCATGTTTTCGACTTGTTTTAAAGATAAGTTTAGTTGTTCAGCAATTTCTGTATTGGTATAACAATTTTGGTAATCTTCGTTAATATTTCCCAAAGGAACCCCAAAACTAAAATGGATAATTTGAAATTCCTTTGTACTTAATATCGTTTTCATTTTTTTTAAAAAAAGTTCATGATAAACTTGGATTAACCATAATTGATGGGGATTTAAAGAAGGTGGCACCAAAGGATAATCATAATTATCTATCAAACTCATTAAAGTAATCGCTTTAGTCATTTTCCGAATTGCTTCGGAAATCGCTTTTTTAATATGTGGTTTCGCATAAGCTAAAAAATCATAACCTAAATCTTGGTAAAGATTGAGAGCTTTGTTTAACCCACTGATTCCTTCTTGTTCTAAATCTGCTCGGGTTAAACAACGTGGATAATATTTAAATTGATAAACTATTTTTTTGACTACAGGTAAATGTAATATTATTAATTTTTCACGTAACTTAAAATTACTTTTATCTTTTAAAAAAAGTAAAAATAATGTTTTTCGATTCACAAATTCCCTTTCTAAAAATATTTTTAGAAAAGCTGAAAATTAACTTTTTATTCTTTTTAAAAAATAAAAAGACCAACTGATAAGTTGATCTTAATGATTATTAAATCAATTATTTAATTGTAATACTTTTGGGGGTGCAGTGCTAACCCTTCTCTTTTCGATTTGTAAATTACACTCAAAATAAAAATTTTAAAATTTTTGAATTAGTAATATTAATAAATACATTATTTTTAACTCAAAATAGTCAATTTAAATTTAATTTAAAATTAAAAAACCGAATAAATCAATGTTAATAATTAAATAAATATATATATGTTAGAATAATAAAAAGGAAATATTTTTTATGCTACTTAACAAAATACAAAAACAACTTACTGATAAAATTATTAAAGCTTTTGAGAATCAACAAACTACTTTACTTGTAGCCCCAACAGGTTCAGGAAAAACAGTTATGTTTTCTTTCATTTTAAAACATTTTTTACAAATAAAATCTATTAATAAAGCTTGTGTATTAGTTCATAGAGAAGAGTTAATGCAACAAAATAAAAATGCCTTTGAAATCATTAATCAAAATATAACCACATGTTTTTTTAACTCAAAAATAAAAAAATGGAGTGCTCAAGTAATTTTTGCTATGGTGCAAACTTTATCCAAAAATCTTCCAGAAAAACCTGATATAGATATGTTAATTATTGATGAAGCTCATCATTCTGCAGCCAATACTTACAAAATAATTATCGATCATTTTCTCAAGTATAATCCTCAATGTAAAATTCTTGGTGTTACAGCTACCCCTATAAGAGGTGACAAAAAAAAATTAAAAGAAATTTTTCCAGAAATTACAGCCCAAATTACAGTAAAAGAATTAATTAAAGCTGGTTATTTAGTAAAACCAGAAGTTTTTATTAGAGATGTCGGTATTAAAGAAAAAATATTTAAATTACATCAAAAAAATCAAGAATATAATTTAAACAAGGTAGCAGATATTATAAATACAACCGCTATTAATTCAGAAGTAATTAATCACTGGAAAAAATATGCTCAAAATCGTCAAACTATAATTTTTTGCGCAAATATCAAACATGCTCATGATGTAACAGAAACATTTAACAAAGCTGGTATTAAAGCTCAATTAATTACAGGAAATGATAACAGTGAAAAAAGAAATATTATATTAAAAAACTTCGATAAAACAAAAATTCAAGTTATCGTTAATGTTAATGTATTAACAGAAGGATGGGATTGCCAAATCGTTTCATGCGTGGTCTTATTACGCCCAAGTTCATTTAAATCTACAATAGAACAAATGATTGGTCGAGGTTTAAGACTTTTAAAAAATCACAATAAATATCCTCATATAACCAAAAAAGATTGTATTATACTAGATTTTGGAACATCTATTCAAAATAATCCTAATTTATTTGAATATTTATCTCCATATGAAAATTCAAATAAAAAATATTTAAATAAAACAAATTCTACTAATACAGAATTTAATTCCAGAGAATCTAAAGAAATACAATTTGTTGAAGATATTAAAATGAAAAAATATGATGTATTACAAAATTCAAATTTTGAATGGTATGATCTGACTCATAATAAAAAACATTATATAGCAGGTTTTCATACTTGGGCTTATATAACTTATTATAAAAATATTTACATAGCTATTGGTGGTAAAAAAGAACCTAAAACAGCTAAATGTTTATTTAAAGGCAACGAAGATAATTGTTTTGCTATTGCTAATGATTGGTTAAATTTACATGAAACTGACAAATCAGTTTATAAAACTCAATATTGGAATACACATCATTATACATCCAAACAAAAAAATTATTTGTTACGTTTATTAAAATTAAGACAAAAAAATAAAAAAATTAATTTTTCAATTTTATTTGATGAACAAAAAATAAAAAATATGAATAAATATCAAATGTCCAAAATAATAACTTTTTTAATTAAATATAATGAAATCAAAAAAATAATACTAAACGTCAAAAAACTTATTAATCAATAACGAAGATAGTTAAAAACAAAAAGATTGTATAAAAAATTAAAGGTTTAATATATTTCTTGTAAAATTTTCAACAACAACATGATTATCATCTTTAATAATAATTAAATTAGTTTGCACATAAGGAGAAATATCTACAATCCTTTGTGGAGGAATAGCCATAATAAATTGAATCTTTAAAGAATTGAAAAAACGCATCATACCTTCTATTCTAGCTTCATCCATATTATTAAAAGCTTCATCAAACAAAACCAAACAACCTTGATTATCATTAGCACTATTTAACTGTTCAAAACAAATAGACATGATAATGTAAAAAGGTACTTGAGTTTCACCTCCGGATTTTTCACGAAAAATTTTCGAAAACAAAGAATAATTATTATTCATATCTTTTATTTGAATATCATAAGTCATATAATTACGATAATCTAAAAAAGATTCTGCTATTTCTTCATAACCTTCTTCCAAAGAAATAATTTTATCAAATAATTCATCTAACAAAATATTTTCGCACATTAAACCTCTTTCAAATAACTCATTTTTGGAATTATTATTATCATAACTAGAAATTATATCATAATATTTTTTGTAATCCAGATCATTAGAAGGTTTAATAAGTATTTGATAACTATCATTACCAAAAGGTCTATCACTTAATAATTGATTTAACTTCTGAATTTGTTGTTTAGTATTATCTATGCTTTCTTTTAATTTATTAATAAATTCTTCTTTAAAAATTATTTCAGTTTTATTAGTTAATTCTTTAGCTTCTTGTTCATAATCTGATAAATTTTGAGAATTTGTAAAATTATATTCTTGATAAAAATATTCTAAACTTTCTAATCGAGCTTCAATATTAGAAATATTATATTTTTGTAAATAAATTTGCATTTGATTTATTAAATCTATTTGCTGAGTTAATTTTTGCTGTTCTATATTTTTTAAATAATCATGAATTTTATTTAAAATTAAATCATAATTATCATTATATTTTTGATAATAATTATATAAATGTACATTGATTTTCTCTTCTATAGATGTAGAAATATTTTTATCTATTAACAAATTTAATTTTTGATTTAATTCAGACAAATTAATTTGAATCTTTTGAATTTCTGATTCGTAATTATTCAAATTATTTTTTAAATCTGCTATTTTAAAAAAAATTCTTTCTAATTGTTCATTATTATTCTTTTTTTGATCCATAATGGCAACTAAATTATCTTGGACATCTCGCAAATTTAAATCGGAACTTAATTGAGTTATTCGTTGCGAAACATTTTGTATTTTTTCTTTAATAGAGGATAATTCTGAATATAAATTAAAATTATCCGAAGTTAAAATATTAGCTAATTTACTTTTATTCAATAAATTAATCATTTCTTGATATTTATTTAATGCACTTTGATGCTGTAATAACAAAGAATTAGATTGTTGAATTTCTGATAGAATAAAATTTTTACGCATCTTAATAGAATTCTTACCAATATAAGGAAATTGATAAAATTTGGGATTAATTTTTCTCAAAGTGTATTGACTATAAACCAAACAGTCAGGAGTAATAGCTGTTTTATGTTTTTTTAAATTTACAGAATCTAATTCGCATATAATATTTGACAAAAGCAAACGAATATATTTTAAAGCATTTTCATTATTAGAAGATATCTTAGTTGATAAACTGTTAAAATTATCTTTAATTAAAGGTATTTGTGCTACATTAACTAATCCTATATCATAAAAATTATTATCTACAGATTGTGGCAAATTGCTATATATTTTTAATGCTTGATCAAAATAATTTTCTTCTATTAATAAATTAAATTTTCTATTCCCTAAAAAACCTTCTATAGCATTTCTCCATAAATTATCATTAATATCTATTACTTCACATAAAGGATAAATACTGATCGAAAAACTATAAAAATCGCTTAATTTTTTATTTAAAATTTCGATTAAATTTTGTATATGACGAGGATACACAGATATAACAGAAGAAAGAATACGACAATCTTTCTCTTTATCTAAAATTTTTTTCTGTAAATCTAAAATAATTTTATTAGAGTCATTTTTTTGTATATTAATATTAATTATTTCTTTTGATATCGACTGCCATAATTTTTCCAAAATAAATTTTAATTTGGGTAAATTGATTTTAATTTCAGAAAATTCTAAATTTAAAAAATCACTTATGCAATTGATACTATCTAAATAAATTTCACAAAAAGATAAATTTTGTAACTGCTTTAAATTAATTAATTCTTGATTAATTTGATGTCGAAATAAATTAATTTTTTCCTCCAAAGTATGTTCAATATTTTGATAAAAAACTAAATCTTTTTGAAGATTATTTAACAATAAGTTCCTGTCATTAGATTTTAAAACAGCTAATTCATTGTTTAAATTTTCTATAGTTAAATTAATTTGTTCTTTCTGAAATAATAATTTTTGCAAACTTAGTTCATCAGCTTCTTTCTTAGAACGAAAACAATCCAAATCAAAATTATTTTTTTTAAGGTTTACCTTATATAAAAGACATTGATAAATTTGAATCTGCTCTTTTAAATAAATAAATTTTTTATCAGCATCTATAATATTAGATAAATAAAATAATTTATTTTTTTCAAATTCTATTTGAAATTCTAATTTTTTTAATTGTTTAAAGCTATTTTTTAAACTCGAAATATTTATAGGATTAGGTTCTAACAAAAACTCAAAAACAAAATTTTGCAAATTAAGTGGTTTAAAAGCTAAAGCTTTAGGTAACATTTGGATATATTTGCTCACATTAATGTTTAAATAATTGCCTATAGCGTTTTGATATTGTTTTTTAGTATCAAAAAAATTAAAATCAGAAACATATTTTCTTAAAAAAAGAAAAAGTTGTTTTTGAGTTTTAGGTTGATCATCTTCTACACACATATTATTCATAAACTTCATATTTTCTATAAAATAAAATTTTTCTTTTAATTGGTTACTACGAGAAAGTTCCAAAGCGCAACCGAAAATACTATATTTTTTGTTAATATTATCATAGAATTCTAATAAAATATGTGTAATAACATCTTGATCTCTTAAAAATTCTTTATTCTCTGCTCCAATTTTACAACGCATATAACTTTCTAAAGAACGTTTAGCATTAACATTTGCTGCTATATTAAATTTAATATGATTACGTTCCCCTATTAAAACATATTGTAAAGCATCCAATAAAGTAGATTTACCAGAACCATTTTCTCCGGAAACCAAAACATTATTTTCGATATCAATAACTTGAAAATCAAAAAAATGCCAATTTACTAATTGTATTTTCGTCAATTTTTTCATCTTAATTTTTCACATCCGTAGTAAATAATTCTTGATAATATTGCAACATACCCAAATTAATTAAATATAAAATAGTTGGATAAATACGAATTATCAAATCATTAGGCAAATAATGATTATAATCAGAGAAATCAATAATATTATATTGTTTAAATAAAACTAAAGAATTCTTTATTTTTTCTTTAGTTAATTTATGAATTTCGGCATAACCGATACTTTTTAATTCGAGATAAATATCTTGTAAACAAATTTCAATTTTATTATTTAAAGGCATTAATTCTTTCTTTTTTTGAAATAAAATTCTAAACAAAAATAATAATAAACTTTCTTCTTTTTTAATTCTTAATTTATTCAATTGTTGAACATTTTTAAGAAAAATAACTTCATCATGTTTATGAATTTCCAATTCAAAATCAATTAATTTCAAAAAAGAAATAAACATTTCTTGATGTAATAAAATAAATCTATAATCATTTAAATCAGAATTTTTTTGAGAAGTTAAATAATTAACTTGAAATAATTTATTAATAATTCGAGAAAAAATATCTTTTTCCTTTTCTTTCAAAATTTTAAATTTCTGAAAAAATATTTGCAACTCTTGTGTTTTTTGATCCATAATTTCACTTCCTAAAAAATATTCTGAATTAAAAAATCCTAAATTTAATTAAAATATAACATAGTTTAAAAATCGCCATAAATTCAAAAAATTTTTGATCTATATTTAAATAAGTATATTTGTTTTAAAAAAATCATATAATTGATCTGAATCAATATGAGGAGCTATAAATTTAGCTACTTCTTTAGTGCGCGGATATAAACTATTGCCCATAGCTATACCAATATCAGCATAAGATAGCATTTCGACATCATTACTACCATCTCCTGTACAAATTAATTGATAATCAGGATATTTAGATTTAATTTTTGCAATACCATAAGATTTATTAACATAATCAACAGTTAAATCTACATGACTATTCCAAAAACATATATTTAAAAAACTTAAATCATTCTTAAAATTTTTAATTTTCTTAAAATCCGAACCTAAAGCGACCATAAAATAGATTTTAGACATTAATTTTAAATCATAATCTAAAACATAATTTAATTCTTTTTGATAATAACGAACCAAAGATTTATCTAATAAATTAGGATTATATAAAATTACTTCCTTGTCGATATTAACACCTGCTAATAAAATATTAAAATTTTTAATTTTATTCACAAAACATTGAATATTTTCAGATGGAATAGGATTTTCATCAATAATACCATCATTTTTAGATATAGTAACAGCACCATTCATAATAACAAAATAATGAAAACAAGATATCAAATCTCCTAAAACATTTAAATTACGATAATTTCTTCCTGTAGCAATACCCAAAATAATACCTGGTTTGCTTGCTAAATCTAAAATTAATTTTTTGGTTTGCGGTAAAATTATTTTTTTTTTATTATGATAAAGAGTTTGATCTATATCAAAAAAATATATTCTTTTCATCTGACATTATCTTCCTAATTCTTGTTTTTTTAATTATTGAAAATAAAAAATTTATTAAAAATTATAAATTAAAATTTGGATAAAAATGTTTGATTCAATATTTAAATAATAAAAAAATTATAAAAAATCTTATATAAAACAAAGAAAAAGAAATTTTTATCATCAAATATATAATTATTTTTTTAGAACTTAAAGATTATAAATTAAAATTATACAAAAATTTATTATGTTTATTATTTATAATTTCAAGAACATAGTAAGATTATTTTAACAAAATTGTAAAAAATAACCTAAATTTGTCTCTTATTATATTGTTTAAAAACAAAAAATTTAAATTTTTTTTTTAATTTATTTATGCTAAAATAGACTTATGTTGGATATTTTTAAAGAATAAAAATTCTTAAATTAAAATCTAAACATTATAACATTTTACAACTCCATAAATTTCACTTAAAATACAAAAAATTTAATCTTGATATTAATTGCTCCTTTAAGTCGCTAAACATTATAATAAAATATCAAGTAAAATGATTAATAAAATTGAATTTTAATAAATATTTATTAAAATAACAATAAACATAAAAATTCAATTTTGAAATATAAAATATATTTTTACAAAAAAGAAAGGGGTATTATAATAAATGTCAAATAATCAAAAAAAAGAAAGTAATATTAAAATATTCGGTTTTAAACCAATTTTTTTTGCAACATTACTTTTGATATTAGGATTAAATATTTTTTGCATAGCGCATTATCCAGATAAAATTAATAAGTTCTATCATCCTTTGTTAACTCCTTTATTTTTAATAACTATGTTAGGCATAACTTTAAGCTATATAGGTTCTAAAGTTCCTGGTCTAAATAAATTAGGTTTAGGTTTTTTACTTTGTATTTTTGTACCATCTTATTTAGTTTTTAAAGGATGGATACCGAAACAACTAGCTGAACATATCGATAAAGGATTTTTTAATAAACCTAATAACGCCTATGGAATAGGTATTAATTTTTCACAATTTTTTATAACTATTGTTATAGCAGGTAGTATTTTAAGTGTAGATAGACAACTATTAAAAAGATCTTTAATAAAATTTATTCCTTTAACAATTTGTAGTGTTTTTATATGTTGTTTAACTATTAGTGGATTAGGATATTTATTAAATTATCAATGCCCAGAAATATTTCAAAAACTTAGTAAAGGTCCTATATTAGATTCAATATTTTTTGTATTTGTGCCTTTGACTAATGGAGGTACTAATTTAGGAATTAACGGTTTTGCTAATGGAATTTATAAAGAAGCTTTTCAAGCTGAAGCTTCAACTATTAGAACTGCTATTCTAGGCCCTTTAGTTCTAGCTCGTACACTAAGTATTTTTATAGCAGGATTGCTTTATATTATCTTTGATAAAAGCAAATATAGTGGTCAAGGGCAATTAGAAAAATCTTCTTCTAATTCGATTCCAAAAGATCAAATAAAAACCACTAAAATACAAGAAATAAAAGATTTTAAAACAATATGTATGGGATGGTTAATTATTTTTGCACTTTATTCTGTGGGAAGCATGATAAATCAATTATTATTGGGTAAAATGGACCCAATGGTTTATATGATAATTTTATTATTAATAATTAAAATATTTGACTTAATATCTCAAGAAAATCAAAACGCTGTTACTCAATCTGGCAAATTCATGTCAGAAAATTTCACAAGCGCTGTATTGGTAGGTTTAGGATTAACTACAAATTTCCAACAATTAAAAGAAACAGTTTTAAATCCGAGTATTTTAATAATTGTATACGCTTCTTTATTGATCGCTACTTTAATTACATTTTTTATGGCACCAAAATTAGGATTTTATCCTTTAGAAACAGCTTTAACATCAGGAATTTCATCTTACAGTATTGGTGGAGCAGGTAATGTAGGAGTAATGACCATATCACATAGAATGAATTTATTACCTTTTTCAATGATAGCCACTAGATTAACAGGACCTTTAGTATATGTCATCGCAAATATAGCTTTTCGTAGTATCTACATGACATAAAATTTCTTTCTATTATAAGAAATTAATTATTAATAAAATTTCAGTTTTAAATTGAATAAAGATCAACAATATATTAATAGTTGATCTTTATTTTTTTCTTTTCAAATTCAAATAAATTTTTTAAATTTTTTATATCAATGAAAATATTGTCTTTTTCTTTTTAAATTTAAACAAGAACGAAATACATTGTGTATATTAGAAAAAAAAATGAAATAACATGTTTTACGATAATACTAAAACATGAACGAAACCATCGAACAAATTGCTTTTTAAAATCAAATATATCATTCCATACATTACAATACACAAACCAAAAAGTAAACAATATTAAACGTAATAAAGTAATGGAAATAAATATTTTTTTTTTTCTGACAAAACAAGTTTTTATAACTTGTAGTATTAAATATTTTTTTAACATAAAAAAATTATAACCTATTCTGAAAATTATTTAAATTTTTTTCAATTTAATTAAATATTTTTTATAATTTTTAATTAAAAAATTTTTAATAAAAATTAAAATACTAAAAGTTTTTTCAAATAAATATAAAAGAGAGAATCAAAAAATATGTTTCAATTATCTTTAGAAAATTTTATCATTTGTATAATATCCTATCTTATAGGATCTATTCCTTTCGGTTTATTAATAGGCATTTATAATAATAAAAAAATTAATTTATTAGGATCTAAAAATATTGGAGCATCCAATGTTACAAGAATTTTAGGTTTTAAATATGGTTTATTAACTTTTTTATTAGATTTTCTTAAAGGATTTTTACCTGTTTTTATTTTTAAAAATTATAATTTAAGTTTATTTCCCAAAGATAAAACAATAATATTAGGGGTTTGTGCTATTTTAGGGCATATGTTTTCTGTTTTTACTTATTTCCAAGGAGGCAAAGCTATAGCCACTTCTGTCGGAGTAATTTCAGGAATTCATTTTTGGATCGGGATTCTAGGTATTATAATTTTTGCAATCTTAGTAAAATTAACTGGTTACGCTTCTTTAGCTTCTTTAATTGCTACCATTATTACTAATATTAATTTATATATAACAAAAAAAAATTTATATAATTCTATAATGATAGCAATTATAACTGTTTTAATTTTCCTAAAACATAAAAAAAATATTATTAATCTATACCAAGGCAAAGAAAATAAATTTAATATTAAAAATAAAAAATAAATTTTAAATAATTAATAAAACAAATGAATATATATAAAATAATAAAAATTAAAAAAAAGTAACAATATCAAGATCTGTTAAAGTATCAAAACGATCAAATATAATATGAGTATTTTTATCAAAATAATCTTTTTTTAAAAAATCTAAGTTTAAAGGCCAATGTTTATATTTTAAAGTCAAAAACACCCGATAAAAAATTTTTTTCTTTATAATTTGAAAATAACGTTTAGCTATAGAAGGACCTAAAACAACTATATCAATTGACAAATTGTTTTGCAAAATAATCTTAATTTTATTAGCTATATCTCGCACTTTCATAATACTCGGATGCATAATTAAAATTTTACTAATCAACATAAAAGGAGGATAATTATTAATTTTACGTTCTCGCAAGATTTTTTCGTAAAAAAATTCAAAATTATTATTTACAATAGAATCTAAAATATAATTATTAGTATTATAAGTTTGTATTAAAATACGAGATTTTTTAGGCATATTATATATTAATTGTACTAAAATTTGAAAAGCTTTTTCTGAGGCTGTAAAATGATTTATATTTAATAATACATCAAATAAAACAATTCCTAATAAATTCATTGGCCAAGAAAGACCATTTTTAATTATCATAGTAGTACCTAAACAAATATCTATTTTATTATTATGTAAATTAGATACAATCTTTTCGTATTCTTTCATATTAAAATTTCGAATATTATCCGAATCTATACAATAAATACAAGATTCAGGTATTTTTTGTTTTAAAAAATTTTCAATAGATAAAATACCCGAAAACATACTAGAAATAGTTTTTTGTTCGCATAAAGAACAATTTTCGAGAAATTCCTCTTTGTAACCACAAAAAGAACATTTTAATATTTTAGGATCAATATAATAATGTAAAATACAACCACAATTAGAGCATTTAGGAATATAACCACAATGCAAACATAAAACCAAACGTGAAAAACCTTTAATATTAATAAATAATAAACTTTTTAAATTTAATTTAATATTTTCCATTAATAATTCCGTTAAAGCAAAAGATAAAGGCGATATATTACCTTCTTGTAATTCCTTTTTCATATCGATCAATTGAATATCATATTTATTTTCGGTATTTTTTAAATTTAACCAAATATATTCTCCTAATATTTTAGCTCGATAATAACTTGTTAATGATGGTGATAAACTTGATAAAATCAATGGTATTTGATTATAATTAGCTCTTATTTGAGCTAATTCCCTCACATCATAATAAGGCATTTTTATTTTTTCAATAAAAGATTCATGATGCTCATCATCTATTATAATAACCCCTAAATTTATAAAAGGAGCAAAAATAGCAATATTATTTCCTATTATCAAATCCACATTTAATTGTTTTAATTTAGAATTTTTAAAATTATTTTTAATACCACCATGATTAACAAATATCCTAATATCAGGAAATTGTATTTTAATTTTTCGAACTAAATGTTCAATTAAAATGATTTCAGGAACCAAAATAAGAATTTGTTTTTTTTTAACTAAATTTTCTTGAATTAATTTATAATAGATTTTTAATTTATCGGATTCTAAAGAATAAATTAATAAATAAGTTTTATATTGATCTAGTAAAAATTTATTAAAAATATTTTGTTGCTGCCTGGTTAAAGAAATTTTTAACATTTCTTTTTTATCTGCGGAACTTATTTGATAATTTAAATTAAAAGAATTAGTTTGTATTATTTCTTGTAAAATTAAAGATTTAATATTATCATAAGACAATTGAGAAAGTTCTTTTCTCGGAACAACAGACATTTCAATAATTTTTTCTCTTTTTAATTTTCTTAAAAGAGAAATCTGAAAAGTATTTTTCACATTTAACAAAAATTTTTTGTCAATTAAATACTTTTTTAATTCCAATGGTACCAAATGAGATTTTAAAATAGAAATTTTACGAACATAAGAAGTTAATAAATCTTTAGGCAAAACCGTTCTATAAACAGAAATTTTTGAATTGAAGGGAACTTTTAGCAATTCATTAATTAATAAAAAAAATTCTTGATTTAGAAAAGGTACTAAATCAAGAACTTCTATTATTTCTTTATTAGCAAATATACTACTTTCTTTAATAGCGAGAACATAACCCAAACGTACAGTACTTCTAAAAGGAATAATAACTCTAGTACCTACTTGGACTAAATTTTTCATTTTTTCAGGAATAATATAATCAAAAGATGAAAAAGAAGAATTTAATGATAAATCAATTAACACTTCAGCAAACATATAAAATAGCCTCTAATAATTTAAAAATCTAATATATATAAATTTTCAAAATCACAATTATATAAAAAAGATAATCTATTGATCAATAATTTATTTATTTTTATTTATTTAATTTATTTAATAATTCTTCTATGCGTTGGCCATGTAACAACTCATAATCATATTTAAATATTAAATCCGGAATATAACAAATTTTTTTTCTTATTTTACTAGCTAATTCTTTGCGAATAACTTTTTTATGTTCTTCTAAAGTATTTTTTGCTAAATTTAAAATTTCAGGTTTTTTATCTATAATAGTATAAAAAATTTTAGCTAACGAAAAATCTTTATTAAGTTTAACATCTGTAATACTAATAAAACCTATTTGGGAATTTTGTATTACTCTATTAACAATACTTACTAATTCTCTATGAATAATACTAGACATTCTTCCTATTATTAAATTATTCATTAACTACTTCCTCCATTCGAGACGCCTCTATTATATCATCTATTTGAAAATCATTAAAATCCTTAAATACAATACCACATTCACTATCTTTTTTAGCACAATCAATATTATTTTTTAAATGTTTTAAAGAAATAATTTTTCCTTGATAAATTATTTTTTGTTGACGTTTAACTTGAACAGAGGAGTCGTTATAAATAACACCATTTATAACTCGACAACCAGCTATATTATTTTTATCACTTCTGTAAAAAACTTGAATAATAACAGCTTTTCCTGTAAATTTAAGTTTTAAAATAGGCTTGGACAAAGTTTTTAATTTTTTAGAAATATCTTCGACTAAATGATATAAAATTTGATAATTTCTTATTTCTACTTTTAAACTATCAGCTAATTTTATTATATTACGATCTACTAAATTATTAAAATTAATAATAATAGCTTGAAAAGTATTAGCTAACATAATATCATTCTCTGTTAGCGCTCCAGTAGCCATTTTAATAAAATTAATTTTAACCCCATGAAAATTTAAATTTTTCAATGATTCTGTTATAACCTCAATCATACCTTGTGTATCTGTTTTTAAAATAAAATTCAATATTGAATGGGACAAATTTTCTTGTAATAAATCTTCCATAAAATTTTGTTCTACATTTTGTTTAATTTCTTGATGTTTTTGTGCTTGAAATTTTTGTTGTCTTATTTCTATAATATGTTTGGCTATTTTTTCATTAGTCGCAACTATCAATAAATCACCGGCTTGAGGAATTTTTTTAAAACCATAAACAACTGCAGGTTGTGATGGAAAAACTTTTTGAATATTTTCTTTAATATCATTTTCTAAAGATCTAATTTTGCCATAAGCATGACCAGCAACAACAATATCTCCAATTTTTAAAACTCCTTGATTAATAATAACAGTAACCGCAGAACCTTTATTTTTAATTAAACTAGCCTCTAAAACTGTTCCTAGAACATTTTGTTTATAATCAATTATTCTAGGATGTTTATCATTTACTAACAAAATAGTTTTTAATAAATTATCAATACCTTGAGCTTTTAATGCAGAAATCTCTATATAAAAAATATCTCCGCCCCATTCTTTAGGAATTAAATTATATTCAGATAATTCCGACATGATACGTTCTTTTTGATTAGGAATTTTATCTATTTTATTCAAAACTATAATAATATCAACATTGGCTTTTTGAGCATGTTTAACGGATTCTAAAGTTTGAGCTTGAACACCATCATCACAAGCTACCACCAAAACACAAATATCAGTTATTTGAGCTCCTCTACTACGCATTTGAGTAAAAGCTTCGTGACCAGGGCTATCTATAAAAGTAATTTTTCGATTATTATAAACAACTTCATAAGCACCTATTTTTTGAGTAATACCACCAACTTCCTGATCGACCAAACGTGTTTTACGAATTACATCTAACAAAGTGGTTTTGCCATGATCTACATGACCCATTATTGTCACAATAGGAGAACGCTTGATTAAATTTTCTATGGGTGTTTTATTAATTATATTTTCTTCATTAACCATAAAATCATCAATAATATTAATATTCAACTTTAAACCTAATAATTCAATTAAATCTCTTGTTAAAGATTGATTTTTTTTGCATTTTATTCCTAATTTTCCAAGTGTCCCAATTAAAAATTTTTCGGAAAAATTCCAAATTTCAGCTAAATCCTTAATAGTATGATCAGAATTATAAACATAATCGCTTATCAACGAAATATTTGACTTATCATTCTTTTGATGATCTTCTTGTTTCTTTTTATTTTGCATATAAATTATTTTTTTCTCCCCCTAGATTTATATTTAACGAATGTTTAATATATATCAACTATATATCTATAAATTGACAATGAAAAGATAATTTAAAAATTTTATCAGTCAATAAACTAAATAAAATTATTAATTTGTTTTAATTTCAATTTGCCATTGAGTAACTTGCATCGCTAACTTAAGATTTTGGCCTAATTTACCAATAGCTAAAGCCACTTGATCATCTGCTACAGAAACTAAAGCAATTTTTTTTTCAAAATCTAAATTTACAATTTGAATAATTTGAGCAGGTTTTAAAGCGTTAATAATTAATTTTTCTATATCTAAACTCCATTTAAATAAATCTATTTTTTCACCTCTTAAAATGTTTAAAATATTTTTAATTCTATAACCTTTTTCACCGACACAAGCACCAATAGGGTCTATTTTTTTATCATGAGAAGATAATCCGACTTTAACTCGACTAGAAGGAATACGAGCGATAGCCATAATTTGAACAAGACCATCTCGAATTTCCGGAATAAAATATTTTAACAATTCAACAACAAATTGATTAGTAATACGACTAACACAAATTTGAAGATGTTTAGGTGTATTATTGCGAATTTCTGTAATTAAAACAAAAATTTTTTCACCGATATTAAAATGATCATTCAACATTAAATCTTTTTTAAAAATACAAGTCTTAACATTTTTTTCTAACATCAAAATAAAAAATTTTAATTTTTCTTCAATTACTTCTGCAATCATTAACTTATTTTCATATTGTTTAAAAAAATTAAAAATATTTTCTCTTTGAAATTTTAATAATTCTTCATTAAATTTATTTTTAAAGTCACGACTACCATAAAAATTAAAATCTTTTTTAGGATCTACTTCAATTTCTAAAATTTCACCTACTTCAATAAAAGAATTAAGTTCTTTAGCTTTTTTTAAATAAACATAATCTTGTTCTTTAAATAAAGAAACATCACATTTTTCATCGACAACTACGTATTGTTTATACAAAGTAATTTTATCATAATTTGACCCAAAACAAACTCTACATTTTTTGATTTGAAAAGTCTTTTTACAACCAGATATTAAAGCTTTCTCTAAAGCGTTAGTAACTTGTTCACGAGTTATGTCATATTCTTGAGCTATTTGATCAATATGTTTTAAAAAATTTTTATTTTGCAAACAGATTACCTCTTTCTTATCAAAAAATAATTTAGATTATCAAATTACCTTATAATCTTTAAAATTAAAAAAGTGGTTATTTCTGAAAAAACCACTTTAAAATAAAAATTAAAATTTAGAAATTCAATTATATATAAATATAAAATTAAATAACCATATGCAAATTTATATTTATATTTAATAAACCAAAAAAATTTAATCATTAAAAAATTAATCATTTTTAATTTTTATATTTTTTTCAAAAAATTATAGTATAACGTAGTTTATCATATTATATTAATTAAAAAACTAAAATAACATAAAATTTTAAATAAAATTTTTTGAAAATAAATAAATAATTAAATGGTACGGATAATGAGATTCGAACTCATAAGAGAAAATTTCTCACATGCCCCTCAAACATGCGCGTCTACCATTCCGCCATATCCGCATTAGATATCTTTTTTAATAAAAAAGATATTTTAAAAATTTTTAAAGATATTTAAATATAATCAAATTAATTTTCAACTAAAATTAAATAATAATGTAAATGATCATTATTTATAATTTTATTAATCTCTATATCATTATAATTTTTAGATAAAAATTTTTCCAAACCTATCAAAGAAGAATGTTTTTCTAACTGTTTATCATAAAAAATAGTAACTAATTGAGTTGTTTTTGTAATCATTTTTTTTAATAATTCGATAATTAAAATATCTAAATTATTATGTTCTTTAAAAAAAATAGAATCTACAAAAGCTTTAAATTCAAAAACGGAATTTTCTGATAAATTGTCATTTTGATTAAGTAAAATTTTACCTACTAAATTATTTGTAATACTATCATTAATATTAAAAATATTTTCATCATAAGATAATGTTTCATCAAAAGAAACAAGAGCATTATAACCTTGAGCAATATTATTAGTATTAATAACACTAATATTTAGATTAGCAAAACTTTTTGTAATTAAATCAATATTAGCTAATATTTCTGAATTATTAGGGAATAAAATCACATTATAAAATTCCACCTGATGTAAAATTTCTTTTAAATTTTTCCAAAAAAAATCCCAGATAAATTTTCTATTTTTAATAATAATAATATGATCTACTTTAAAATCTTTTTGAAACATATTATAAATCGTTTCATTAGGTACAATAGCTATCAAAATATAATTTTTTTGAACAATTTGTTTGTTACTATAATATTTTTGTTGTTTAAGAAAATTTTTATTTTGTTCTTTCATATTATCAATTTTAGATTTAATTAAAAAACCATATTTTAATAAATTTGTTAACACCAATCCAGGTTTATTAGTATGAATATGTATTTTAAGTAAATTTTCATTAACTATAGCTATTAAAGAATTTCCGAATTTGCACATTTTTTTACGAAATTTTAACAAATCAAATTCTTTTGAATTATATAAATTAACAACTAACTCTGTACAATAACAGTAAAGTATTTCTGAACAATTTATATAAGGTGTTTTATCAACATTATGATCATCAAAAACTTCAACTTCTTGAGAAATGATAAAATCGTTATAAAATTCCTTTAAAGAAATATTTGAATCTCGAAAACATAATAACATACCTTCAAAAAAATAAATTAAACCGGCTGCACCACTATCTACAACATTAGACTCTTTCAGAATAGGTAATAATTCAGGAGTTTTTGCTAAAGATTTTTTAGCATATTCAATAATTTTATTCAATAATTCTTCTATATTGTTAAAGTTTTTTTGATTATTAATAGCTTCAATAGAATCACGTAACACCGTTAAAATGGTACCTTCTACAGGGGAAAAAATAGAAGAATAAGCTTGTTGATAACCACTAATTAATGATTGAATAAATTCTTCTATATTAATAAAATTTTTCTTTAACTTAATTAACTTATTAGAAAATCCACTAAAAAATTGTGATAAAATAACACCCGAATTACCTTTAGAATTCATAATCAAAGCATTAGCTAAAACACGAGAAACTTCCATAATAGAATTTTCATTTAACGAATAAATATGACGAATACCTTCAGCCATAGTCATATACATATTAGTGCCTGTATCACCATCAGGAACAGGAAAAACATTTAAGTTATTTATTTTTTGACAATTTTTTTTTAAATTAATGGTACCATTAATAACCATTTTTTTAAAAAGAAGACCATCTATTTTTTGTTCTGATATTGACATTATTCAAAATCCTTTTTCTTTAATCTGATAAAAAAAATAAAAATCAGATTTTTTCGATTTACAAAAAAAACAATTATTTTTAAAAAAAATTGAAATTTATTCTTAAATTATAAATTTAAAAAAAACTAATTATTGTTTAAGATTGAAATTCCAGAAAATTCTCATTATCATTAATTTTGAAATTTTAATTTTTTTAAAATTTCCCAATAAAAATAAATAATAAATATTATTTTTTCTATAAATAAAAATATTTTTTTCATCATTAAAATAAATAACATTAATCCAAAAATAAATTTAAATATTTCAAATTTGTATTCATTAATAATAAAAATTTAAATTATAAAATTTATATTTTAAAATATTAACAGTAATATATTACAATAAATATATTTTTTTGTCTAAAAATTATAAAATATCGTTTTTTGTGAATAATAAATAAATTATTTTTCATAACATATTAAAAAAATTGAAAAACTGATATAAAATTATTAATATTAGCTTTAAAATAATTTATTTTCTTACAATAAGTAATTTAATTTATTTTCTTACAAAGAAAAGAACAAATCTAAATGAAAATATTTATATTATAAAATAAATTAAAAATAAAAAAATTTAATAATTAAAAATTTATAAAAGTCACAATGATTATAAAAAATAAATAAAAATATATTACTAAAAAAATAATTTTAAAGAGTGAGTTTACATAATGGATTTAAAATTAATTAAAGATTTTCAAACATTTTTAAAAATTGAACGAAATTATTCATTATCAACAATAATTAATTATACTTCTGACTTAAAAGAATTTGTATTATTTTGTAATAAAAAAAAAATAGATTTTAATATTAATGAATTAAAAAATGAAAATTTATCTCGTCTATTTTTAATTCATTTAACTTCTAAAAAAAATGCAAATGCAACTATTAAAAGAAAAATTTCTACCTTAAGAACCTTTTATAATTTTTTAAAAGATCAACATAGTATTCAAACTAATATATTTAAATCTTTACCTAATATTAAATTAAATCACAAAATACCTAAAATTATTGAACCCTATAATATACAAAAATTACTAAACTCTATAAATATAAATGATAATATTACAAATTATCGAAATTATTTAATAATAGACTTACTTTATAGTTGTGGTTTAAGAACGCAAGAACTAGTTAATTTAACTATCAACAATATAAATCTTTTGACTAATCAAATCTTAATTAATGGTAAAGGTTCCAAAGATAGATATATACCTTTACATAGAAAACTTTCCGGTATTTTAAAAAAATACATAAATCATATAAGACCTAAATTTATCAATAAGCAAAATAACAAAGGAATGTTATTTTTAATTACTAATCAATATGGCAATAAAATTACTACTAAAGGTATAAGTTATATTATCCAAAAAATCTGTTTAAAAAATAAATATAAAGGAAAAATATCACCACATATGTTTAGGCATGCTTTTGCCACTGTTTTGCTCAATAATGGAGCAGACTTAAGAATAGTACAAGAATTATTAGGACATAATCATTTAAAAACAACTCAAATTTATACTTATGTATCTGATAATGAATTACATAAAAAATTTTTTTATTATAACAATGTAATAAATAATAAAATGAAAAAAATAAATGAAAAATAAAAACTAAATTATTATCTTAAATTATTTATCAAAAAGAAAGAGAAAAATAAATAAATGTCAAATGAAAGTTTTTTTGAAGTAGTAAGTTATTACAAAAAAAATAATATTCAAATACCAAAAAGACAAACTCAATATAGTGCAGGATATGATTTAGCGTCCGCTATAGAAACAAAAATTTTACCACAACAAATAGCAATAATACCAACAGGATTAAAAGTGTTTTTACCTTTCAATCAAGTTTTACTAATTTATTCTAGATCTTCTTTATTTATAAAAAAAAAATTAATGTTAACAAATAATGTAGGAGTAATAGATAGTGATTATTATAATAATTCTGAAAATGAAGGACATATTCTAATCTCATTATACAATTTTTCTAATCAAACAGTTATTATCAATAAAAATGAAAGAATAGCTCAAGGAATATTTCAAAATTTTTTACTTGTTCAAAATGATGATAATGAAAATAAAATTAGAAAAAATGGTTTCGGTAGTACTAAATAATTTTGAATAAATCAATTGTCAAAAAATATAAAATATGTTAAAATGTTAAGGTTAATAAAAAAAATACGATTGGAAATTAGGGATCAAAATCAAATAAAAATAATACCCTTTTTTAATATAAAATTTTAATAAATTAAAAAATTACAAATTTAATAAAGGAGTAACATAAAAAAATATGGGTAGTGTGACAAATATTAAACAATTATTAGAAGCTGGAATACATTTCGGACATTCAGCAAAAAAAACACATTATAAAGCTAAAAAATATCTTTTTTGCTTAAAAAATGATGGAGTTCCTACAGTAAGAAATAAAATTCATATTATAAATTTAAAAAAAACTGTAGAACATATTGATATCGCTTATAAAAAAATTGTAGAAATAGTTTCTTCAGGTGGAAAAATTCTTTTTTTAGGAACCAAAAAACAAATACAAGATATTATAAAAACAGAAGCTCAAAGAGCACAACAATATTATATCAATCAACGTTGGTTAGGTGGTATATTTACTAATTTTAGCACTATTAATCAAAGAATTAACTATTTAATAAACCTTTATAAAGAAGAAGAAGAAGGGTTGTGGAATCATCTAACTAAGAAAGAAATAGCAAAATTAACTCAAAAAAGAAATAAATTAGAGAAAATTTTAGGTGGTATTAAAAATATGAATAAACTACCTCAAGCTATTGTTATTATAGATACACAAAAAGATTCTATAGCTATTGCAGAATCAAAAAAATTAAATATTACTATTTTCGGTGTTATAGACAGTAATTGTGATCCGGATTTAGTGGATTATGTTATTCCTGCGAATAATGATGCTATTAAAGGAGTAAAATTGATAACTTCTATTTTAGCTAATGCTGCTTTAGAAGGTATAAAATCCGCAAATCAAAAAAATGAATTAAACAAAAATATTTCTAACCAAGAAAAAAATATTTCTAATCAAGAAAAAAATATTTCTAACTAAAAATAATAATGTTTTAAATTTTAAAAATAATATTTTTAACATTAATACAAAAAATAAAAAAAATAATTTCTTGTAATAATTAATACTTTTTACAAAATAATAATATATAAAAATAAAATAAAAGAGCTTAATTAAAAATATGAAACCTGAAATGATAGAAAAAGTTAAAAAATTAAGAAAAATTACTAATTTTAGTATACTTGATTGCGCAAAAGCTTTAACAAAAACTCAAGGCAATATAGAAGAAGCTATTAAATTATTAAATGAAGAAAAACATATAGAATATCCCGACTTTTTTAAAGAACCTTTATTAGAAGGTGCTACTCATGTAGCCTTTAAGGAAAATAAAGCTGTAATTTTTGAAATAAACATAAAAACAGATTTTGCAGCTAAAAATATAAAATTTATAGAATTAATAAAAAATCTAGAACAAATTTTCTTACAAGCTCCTAATAATATTCAAAAATTAAATGATTTTTTAAATTATAATTTTCAAGGAAAAACAGTAAAACAAATAATAAGTCAAAAAATGACTCTTTTTCAAGAACAAATAAGATTAAAACGAATACAAGTGATTTATAAAAAAAACGAAGAAAGTTTTGGTTATTATATACATCAAAATGGTAAAATTTCAACCTTAATACACATAACTAAACCTTGTCAAAATGTCGAAAAACATTTACCTATTCATATTACAGAATCAAATCCTCAATCAAAAGAGATTTTATTAAAACAAAATATGTACAATAATTCTAAAATTAAAGTTCAAAAATATTTACAAACAAATAATACAGATATTATTAAATTTTATCGTTTTGCTTTAAATGATTAAAAATATATCTAAAAAAATCTAAAAAAATTTATTTTAAACACTAATTAATATTAAATAATAAATTTTAAATTTTTAAAAAATACTTACAGAAATTTATCAATTTACATAAATATATAATTTTAGTCAAATGGGAGATTTTAATGTTAAGCAAAATTCTTTTAAAATTAAGTGGAGAAGCATTAAAAGGAGAAAAAGTAACTATTGATCCACAAAAAGTAAAAGAAATTGCTAAGGAAATTAAAGAAATTAAAGATTTAGGTGTACAAATTGTTATCATTATCGGCGCAGGTAATATTTGGCGAGGTATTACTGGACAAACTCTTGGAATGAAAAGAGATCAATCTGATTATATGGGGATGTTAGGGACTATTGTAAACGCTTTAGCTTTACAAGATGCTTTAGAAAATTTAAAAGTTGAAACTCGTGTAATGACATCTTTTCAAGTGCTTGCAGTAGCTGAACCTTATATCAAAAAAAGAGCTGATCATCATTTAAATAAACAACGTGTTATTATTTTAAGCGGAGGTATCGGAGTACCTTTTTTTTCTACAGATACTGCAGCTGCTTTAAGAGCTGCCGAATTAAGCATTAACATAATTTTAATGGCAAAAAATAATGTTAAAGGTGTGTATACTTCTGATCCTAAACACAATCAAAAAGCAATTTTTTTAGAAAAAATAGAGCATAAAGAAATTATATCGCAAAGATTAAATGTTATGGATATCACAGCTGTTTCTTTATGTTGGGAAAATCAAATAGATATTATAGTATTCGATATGAATCAAAAAGGTAATATTAAGAAAGTAATTTTAAAAGAAAAAATAGGAACTTTAATTACTTCTAAGGAGAATTAAAATGCAAGATTATAATAATCAAATAGAAATTATACTAAATGAAATTAATGAAAAAATGACATCTCAAATTAAAATCATGAATGAAAAATTCAAATATATAAAAACAGGAATAGCTAATCCGCAAATATTAGATCAAGTATATATCAATTATTATAATCAAATGCAACCTTTAAGACATTTTAGTTCTATTTATGTGTCCGAAGGTAATCAATTACATATAAAGCCATTTGATAACAATTTGATAGAAAGTATTAAAACAGCTATTTTAAAATTAAACATAGGTATTAATCCGAAAACTGAAAACAACATTATCAAATTAATTTTTCCAAAACCTTCTGAAGAGCAACGTATTCAATTAACTCAAAAAATTAAAAAAACTGCTGAGGAAGCTAAAATTGGTATTCGAAATATCAGAAGACAAAACAAAGATAAAATTAAAAAAATAAAAGTTAATCAAGACTTAGAAACGAAAATACTTCAAGAAGTACAAATGATTCATGATAAATTTATCAAATTAATAGACGAATTAACTCATCAAAAAAATAAAGAATTGTTAAATTATTAATAATAATTATATCAATTACATTTATATGAAAATTAATGAAAAAAAAATATCTATAGGAATTAAAATACTCATAACAACCACTATATGGTTAAGTATTTTAACATATATAGACCAAAAACACGATACTAATTTTTTATTTTACAATTGTGTTTTATCGCTTATAACTTTTATATATTTATCTTTTCAAGAAGTAATTAAACAATTTAAAATTCCAGAAATTTCAAAAAAAACAATAATAACTCAAACTAGAAAAAATTTTTTAAATATATTATTTTTTTATATATTTAATGTTATTTATGGATTTTATTTAATAAAAATAATTTTAAATCATTTATATAATAATCAAATAATTAAAATAACACATAATTCTATCTTATTACACAACTACATAAAAAAAATTTTTTGTTTGGAAAAAACAAATGTAACAAATAACGATTCAATAATCTTGTTTTTCTTTTTCACGATTATTTTTCTTTTATATATTTATTTTATAAATAAAAAAAATTTAAAAACACAACAATTAAGTTTTATGTTACATTATCTTGTGATAATACAAGGATTATATTATTTTATATTTAATGATAATAATTTGATTATAATAACTATTTTTTTATGCATTAATTTATTATATAATTATTTACAATATAAGCAAAATAATGACTATTCATTGTATAACGAATTATTTAAACATATAGCAATTTTTATATATATTTTATTAGGCAGTATTTCTATATTCGCTTTAATTTTGATTAACAAAAAAATACCTTTATATTTATTTATTATTTCTATTTCCAATGATAGTTTTGCATTTTTAGGAGGTTATTTTTGGGGAAAAACACTTTTATGTCCTGATATTAGCCCAAAAAAAACTAAAGAAGGATTTTGGTTCGGAATATTATTTACTGTTATAATTATTAACATTATTTTTCATTATTTAACTAAAATTTCATTTAAAAAATCATTTTTCATTATTTTCTTGATATTGACCATAATAAATAGTATAATAGCTCAAATAGGGGATCTTATAGTTTCAAAATTTAAAAGAAATTTAAAAATTAAAGATTTTGGCACAATAATTCCAGAACATGGCGGGTTATTAGATCGCTTTGATTCAATTTTATTTTTATCTATTTTTATGATTTTAATAATAATTAATCCATTTTCAGAAATCATTAATCCTCTATTATTAATATAGAATAAGGGAGCATTAATAACTGAATTTTTGCTATTTAATTATCTATTATACAAAGATTTTTGCAATCTAAACCGTTCCAAAAATTCGATTTTTTTTACAAAATTTATCTTCTTGCGAAGAATAATTTCATGAAACCACTGGTTAGTTATTGATTATTATTGTTCATTATTTATTAAATTGTTTAAAATATCATTGTTTAGTTAACAAATTGACGTTACATTTGACTAAGTTATTTAATTACGATTATACTATTTGTGTGTGATTTATGTCTTTCTTTAAAAGACTAACTACTGCTCACAATAATCCCAATTTCTCTACCATTAATCTGAAATTTTTTCCAATATTGTTCAAACTCGAATAAAAGAAACATTAATTATCAAACCTTAATTTTCTTTAGTTTTTCTTTTTTTATTATATTTTCTCAATTATAAAAATTTTAGCATTTTAGTTTTACTTTTACAAAAATATATTTAATAAATGATAAATTCTAAGTGTTAAAAATATCAAGTTTTTTTGAATCTTAGCGATTTATGTTTATCTATTTTTGTTAGTTTCTTTTGTCCAAGAAGTTTAAAAGAAAAAAATTATGATAAACAGGGCAATAGTATAAACTGCAATTGAAACACGCTAATATTATTAATTTGTTATTGTTAAAAATTTGTAAAACACCAAAAAATCTTTCATATAAAATCGCCATTTAAACACCAAAATGGCTTTTTTAACATAATTAAAACCGCATAAGAAATTTTAATTAATGGGGGTTGATTAATAATTATAGGCCATAAAGTAATTCTAAAAGATAATCATGGGAGAATAAAAATTTATAATTTGTCCATTTTAATCAAAAAAATGGTGATTAATCAATAATTAAGATCGACAACATAGCTAAATTTGAAATTTTTAAGTGTAATAAATCAACTACCAATAAATCATTAAATCGAATTTTGAAAATAATTTAATAAATTTTAATTATTTTTATTGATGAATCCCAATTAAAATTTTTAATTAAACCGAATACAGTTGAATTTTAATTAACAAATAAATAATAAATAATAATTTGATATATCTTTTTAGTTTTTTTCTCAAGAAAAATAAATTTCTTCGACTTTGTTATTTATTTTGAAATCAGCTATAACTCGATTAATATTAATTAAAAAGAATACATCCTAAATAAAATAATTAAAAAAATAATAAAAGATTTAATCTATTTTTTTTACTTATATCATTTTTTAAATTATAATTCTTTTTGATTATTTAAACCTCAGCTAAGGCAATTGTATAAAGAAAATTAAGTTAAACAAAATTAAATTTGTAAATTATTATTTTTAGTAATTTTCATAATTTATTTCTGAATATTTTCGAAAATTTTCATCACTAGAGAGAAATTATTTTGAAATTTTTTTATTTTATTTTTAAATTAGTAATTTTAATTTTTTTTATGATTTTATCAATTATTTTTAATTTAGTTTAGAATTTGGACATTTACAATTTTTAATCTAATCTAATTATTAAAACAAACTAATTTAAATTATTCTTTTGCGAATTTTAAGAATTTAAATTTTTTTTATTTTTTATAATCAAGATGAGAATACAAAATCTTTTTATTTATTTTAAAAAAAACAAAAAGATCAACTAAAAAGTTGATCTTCATCATATTAACAGATTATTATTAAGTGTAATATTTTCGGGAAATAATAAAAAAAGTGAAACCCAATATCTTCAAAAATAAAAGATTTAAAATTTTTAAAATTATATAAAATAATTAGCCTTATTCTTGCTTAATTCATCTAAAACATTTTTAATTCTATTAATTTTAATAAAAATAAAAAAACTTTTAATATATTAAAAATTATATTCTTTGCAAATTCATTTTTTTTAAAGCACGAACAGATATAAAAACTTTTTTAATTTTACCGTGATCATCAATAATGCGAATTTTTTGCAAATTAGCCTTCCATTTTCTTTTATTAGCATTCATAGCATGACTACGTTTATTACCGCATAAAATAGCTTTACCTGTTAAATAACATTTAGCCATTTAATATTTACTCCTTTTATTTTTTATATAAATTAAATTAATAATAATAATTTTATCAATTTTTTAGTAAATTATTCAAATTAACTTAATTAATAAATAATATATCTTATACAGTTATATTAATTGCGTTTTATACAACGATTTGTATTTGTTGTTTTATTTACAATCAGCCCCCGTCCAAACCGGACAAGCAAGTTTCCCAGCATCCGGCTTTCCATAATTTACTCTCTTTCGAGAACTAATGTCTCCTCACGGTTGATTAGCTATTTATTCTTATTGTTCTTATTTTTTCTGATATCATGTATTTGTTGATTGGTTATCTGGCGATGACAATCTTTACACAATACTTTATTCATGATCCTTTGGCGATGTGTATTGCGAATTGTCCCAATATGATGAATTTGAAGTTGGGTTGTTTTGTCGCAATTCTCACAACGTTCCCCCAAGAAAAAAACCTCCCATAGTTCGTATTGGGTTTTTCCTTTATTAAGCCCCAAGTTGATCCTATATTAAGTTTCTTTCGAACTCTGGCAATTGCCGTTTCCCGTTTCCTTGCTAGTGTTTTCAAACAGCTATATTCCGCAAGATAATTTAAATGAGTTAAGACATCAAGATTGTTAGCAAAACAGAAGTATCTGATAATTCCTCTAACAATTGTCTTTATTTGGTTACTCTTATTAACTGGTTTTCCTTCTTTAATTAATTCTTCCATTTTCAGGCCGACGTAATGTAAATATACATTTACCAACAAAAGGGAGATAATTCCTCCTTGAGGAGAGCCTGATAAAGATTCGAATTTGATTCCCTCTGCCATGAAATAGCATCATAACCGGATTTTTTGGTTCTAAATCCCAAACTCCATTCTGAAAAAATATTCTCAAAATAGGGAGTTAAGAGTTGTTCCAGGCATTTTTGCATCAATCTATCTTTGATGGTCGGTATGCCCAAAGGTCTGGTTTTTTTATTATCGTTAGGAATGAGGATTCTTTTAACCGGATTCGGGTTGTACCCATTATTGACGTATTCCAAGATTGATCCCATCAATGGTTTCTTTGTCGACTCCGAGTGTGCCCGCCCCTTTGTTAGCGGCGATTTTATTAAAAGCTATTAACGTGTTGTAAAAGTTATTCATTCCTTGTTGCAGTTCTCTTTTTAGAGAGTAGCTGTTTGATGAACGCTATTAACTCAAAACAAGATTCCTTACCGATGATTTTATAATATATCCGAAATAATGACTATTGACGTATTCAAAAATATTATTGTTCAATTTTTAAGATTTTTAAGAATGTCTATGATTTTATCCCTGTTACTCTAAAAAATAAACTTTAATTTCTTAGATGAAGTAACTTCTTCTTCAATAAAACTTCTCAGATTTATCCTTATAAATCATTCAATAATATTATTTTCTTAACTAACTAATTTCGTCGTAACCCGCTTTTTAAAATACTTTCTTTCCCGATTTTTTTCTTTTAAAAAAACAATTCTTACCCTTGAAGTATGTTGTCCTTAGTGATTAAGTTAGTTCACTTAATATTAAAGCTTTTTAAGCACCCTATGGATTAAATTATTTGTTAACTTTTTAATATTTATTATTAATTATTAAATAATTTATCTTTTATTTTCTTGATAATCGAGAAATCTTAATAACAAAATAACAAAATCTAGAAATAAATTAATTAAAATTATGTGAAAAGAAAAAGCCAAAGCCCACTCATATTTTTTATCTAAACGTTTTTGAACTAAACGTTCTACTGCAGCAAAATTTCTAGATAACTCTAAAGAACCAATAAAAATGCTAACAATAGAAATTATAAATCCTAAAAAACTACTTTTCATAAAAATATTTATACTCGCAAACACCATTAACAAGATAGTTAACATAATTATAAAAAATTTTAATTTATAATTAACTTTTACAACTCCTAAAGAATATAAAAGATTCATAAACAAAAACAAAACACAAACACATATTAAAGCAAATGTCAAAATAGATGATAAGCCCGAATAATTAATATTTACTGTATTAAAAAAGCTACCCATAAATATTCCTTGAAAGAAAGCATATAAAATAGAAACTGTTTTCAAACTATTATATTTAACAAAACCACTATAAAAAACCAAACCCAAATTTATAGAAAAAGCCGATAATATAGACAAGAAAGACACATTTAACTGAATAGGTACTGAAAAAATAGATAAAAGATAAAAATATGATAGACCACTACATAAACTAATCATAAGCAAAAACAAAGTTTTAATAACAATGCCTAATCTATTAGAATAATCATTTGTAAAATAATTATTTTTCATTTGAGTTCTAGAAACATTAATAATATTGGTTAAAATAAAATTTTTATTTCGTTTAATCATTTTAATAAATGTTTAAAAAACCTTTCTATTTATTGTTTTATAATTAATTAGTGTAAAAATAAATAACTCTCAAATATAATAATAACAAAATCAAAAAAATTAACAATTAATTAAATTTTAATAATTAAATATTTATTTTTAATAATCGATTTCGATAAATCTAATAATAATAAATATTTAATATATTAAAAATTAAATAAATAATATTTGAAATTATTTGAAATTTTTTCTATTTAATTAGGTAATTTTTAATAAAAAATAAAAATTTATGCCGAATTATTTAAATTACAAATATTAAATAAATCAATTATCATTAAATATTCTTTAAAATTTAAAATATTTTATCCTTTAAATTATATATTAATAATTTCGATAAAATTTTTGTTATTTTTTAATTCATTAAAAAATTAATTGTTCTTTTTAAAATAGAAAAAAACTTATTTATAAATAATTTATATAAATGTACAAATTTAATCTTTCTCACATAGAAAAGAGGCTATTTTAAAAAAAAATAGCCAAAAATTATATAATTTATCTTTAAATTTCTAAAATCTCATAATCCGTTTTAAACTAAATATTTTTTTTAACAGAGAAATATTCGATTTTTAATAATTTCCATTTATTTTCTTGAGGCAAATTTTGATATAAACTTTCTTCTAATTCTTGCCCAGTCTCAACATTAACATAACAATTAAGTCTGAAATTTTTATCAACATCCTCATACATAATATTAGTATTACCTTTTGCATCTATCTTGTTAACATAACCTAAAAACTTAAATTCAATATCAATTCCATTAATTTTTCTAATTAAAATAGATGATTCATTTACTTTATTCAAGTTTTTAAAATTTTTGTCTACAGATTCATCAGTTTTATCCAGATTTGTTTGAGGTTTATCAATATGTTTAGATAAATATGATTCATTCGAAGATTTATTTAGGAAATTTTTTTTAGCATAATACAATTTAGATACAAAATCGAGAACAGAAATTATAGCAAAAAACAAAAAAATAATTAATAAAATCACTATAAAACCAGAAAAATGATTTATTTTTTTAGATTTTAAAATCATTTTTTAACCTCTTATCTATTAAAAATATTTTTAATTAAACAAACATAAAAACGAAAAAATAATTATTGTTTTTTTCGGGAATATTATTGTATAAATGAGATATTTTAATTATAACATGAAATTTTTTAAGAAAATTTGGAAAAAAACATTTTTATTTTTTTAAAAAATTATAATAAAGTTACCGAGTTATTACTTTTAAATAAAAAATTAATTAGAATAATTTAAAAGAATTTTTCCCCAAATATTACATAAAAATTATAAATTATAGAACAACTAAATTATAACATATTTATATTCTAATAATTTTCAAAAATAACTACAAAATTAAAAAATAATATCCCCTTATTAGATTTATAAAAAAGTAATTATTTTTTAATACATTTTAATAATTAATTAAATATTTAAATATAACAAAAATTCTAAAAAATATATAATGAAATTTGACATTAACATAGATATATGTTAAAATTACTTGAAAAAATGTTATAGTTTTATTTTTAATTCACAATAACTATAATAGTATAAACGGATATTTTAATATTTTAAATTTAATAATAATAATAATATAAAAAAATTGATATAACCAAAATCATTTTGAAAGTATTGAATAGATTTAGAATTTAACAATTACAACGAAAATATCTAAAAAATTAATAATATAAAAAAAATTAACTATAAATTAAATATAAATTTTGTAATACAAAATTAATAATCAAATTTAGAAAGGTTTATTAAATTTAAAAAATTAAATTTAGGTTCAGATTAAAAATGAAAAATTTTTTACCTAAAAATAATCGTATTTGGTTTATATTTATGTTTTTCATAACTATAATGACCAGTTATATTGTTTTTTACTCAATTTCAGTTTATCCTAATAAAAATATAGATGAAGAAATAATTATTACTTCTACAACTAATTTATTAGATGATTTAGTTAATCATTTAATAGGAAATGTAGATGAAAAAGAAAATCCACCAGATCAAAAATATCAAAAAATTGAAAATATTAAAACTTATGTTTTAATGGGGGCAGGAGTAGATCCTCACAATTATAAAATGAAACAATCCGACAGAATAGCTATAAAAAAAGCTGATTTAATTATAACTAACGGATTGCACTTAGAATCTAAAATGATAGATTCCTTTCCTTTAATAGCTCCCAAATCTAATATATGGCACGCTTCTCAAGCTATTAAAGATGATCAATTAATTATAGATGAAACAACAAATCAAAAAGATCCTCATATTTGGTTTAGTATTGAATTATGGCAACAAGTATTAAAAAATTTAAAAGACAAATTAAAATCAAAATTATCTAAATCACAAGATCGAGAATTACTAGAAAATAATTTTATTCTATATATGAAACAATTAAATTATTTAAAAGAAAATACTAAAAAAAAATTCGAAAATAAAGATATTATACTTATTACAGCTCATGATGCTTTTTCTTATTTAGCTAAAGAAAATCAATTTAAAGGATTATACTCTATACAAGGAATATCAACACAAACTGAAACTTCTCCTCGTGATATCGAAAAAATAGCTGACATCATAATACAATACAAAGTTAAAGCCATCTTTATAGAATCATCGGTTCCACACAACTATCTCGATAGTTTAATAGAAGCAGTAACCAATCGTAAACCTGTTTTTAAAATAAAAATTAGTGACCAAGAATTATATTCGGATTCGTTAGGTACCCAAGAAGATTCAAATTATAAACAATTGCCAGAAACAAATCAATATTTTAAAATGTCCAGTTATATAGGAGCTTTTTTACATAATATCGATATTATTAGTCAGGAGTTAAAATAAAATGAAAACGTCAGAAATAGCAATTCAAATAAAAGATTTAACTGTTTCTTATCAATATCAAAAACCTGTTCTATGGGATATAGATTTAGAAATTAAAAAAGGATCTTTTACTGCTATATTAGGCCCTAACGGAGCCGGTAAATCCACTTTAATAAAAACTATAATAGAATTAATTCCAAAGCTCTCGGGAGAAATTTTATTTTTTGGAAAACCGTATAAATATCTACAAAAAAAAATAGTTTATGTTCCACAAAGAAATGAAGCTTACTGGAATTTTCCTACAACAGTTCTAGATATAGTTTTAATGGGAAGATACGGACATCTAGGATGGTTCAAAAGGCCAACTGAAAAAGATAAAAACATTGCCAAACAAGCTTTAAAAGAAGTAGATATGTTATCTTTTCAAAACCGTCAAATTTCAGAATTATCGGGAGGTCAACAACAAAGAGTTTTTTTAGCTAGATCATTAGCGCAACAAGGAGAAATTTATTTATTAGATGAACCTCTACAAGGAATTGATATACAAACAGAAAAAAAAATCATTTCCATTTTACAAAAATTAAAAAAAGAAGGTAAAACGATTATCGCAATACACCATGATTTAACTACAGTTGAACAATATTTTGATCATATTATTTTACTTAATTTATATAAAATAGCAAGCGGAGAAACTATAAAATGTTTTACATTAGATAATATAAATAAAACTTTTCGAAATACTTCGAAAGGACGGAAAATAACAAAAATATTATGAATATTACAACATTTTGGAACTATACCAATATTAAGCTTTTAACAGGTGCTTCTTTATTGGGTTGTGCTTCAGGAATCATAGGTATTATTATGATTTTTCGTAAACAATGTTTACTAGGTGACACTATTGCGCACACTATTTTGCCTGGAATTGTAGTAATGTATTTGATGACTCAAAAAACAAATGAATGGGTTTTATGGGTAGGCGCTTTTATATCTTCAATAATGGCCATAGGATTAATAGAATTAATCAAAAAATATTCTAGCTTGCCAATAGATGCAATTTTATCACTAATTTTATCCTCTTTATTCGGATTAGGTAATATTTTAATATCTCTAGCTCAAAAAATATCTGCCAATAATAAAATTGCTATTTTAGAAAAATTTATATTAGGACAAATAGCTCTTATTTCTTATAATAATGTCATTTATATAACAATAGTTACTATTATTACTAGCGTAATTATTATAATTTTATGGAAAGAATTTAAAATATTTATCTTTGATCCAATTTTTACCCGTAGTATCGGCTTTAATATTAAATTAATCAATTTTATTTTAAATATATTGTTAATAAGTATTATTATAATTAGTTTGAAATTAATGGGAGTTGTTTTAACTAGTTCATTTATAACTTTGCCCGGAATTATTTCTCTAAAATTTAGTAATAAACTGAATATTAACGCTATTTTATCAGCTATAATAACTGCTATCGTAAGCTTAATAGGTATTTTTATTAGTTACCAAATACCCAATATGCCTACAGGACCTATTATTATCATAATTACTGATATTTTAATCATAGCTACACTCTTATTAGCTCCCAAAAAAAGTTTAATTACAAAATATATAAAACAAAAAAAATATCTCAAAAATCTTAAAAAATTCAAATCATTAATTAATATTTATTTAAAAAATAAATATAGCGAAGATCTTAATGTAGAAAAATTTTTATTCCAACAAAAATATCTTATTTGTATAAATAAACAAATTATGATTACTTCCAAAGGTAAAAGAGTTATTCAAAAATTAATCAATAAGGAATATTAACAAATGATAATACAATTTTTAAATAAAATCGCTACAAAATTTGAATGGGATGTATTTTTAATCTTAACCATAACTTCTTTAGCTTTAGCTAGTTTAGGTATTTTTTTAGTATTAAAAAAAATGACTATGACAGTGGATGCTATCAGTCATACAGTATTATTAGGTATCGTTTTAGCTTTTTTAATAACTAAAAACTTAAATTCACCATTATTAATTATAGGAGCTATTTTAACCGGTTTAATTACTGTTATTTTCACAGAAATACTCAAAAAACATGCTCAAATTTCATCGGACGGAGCTATTAACATAATTTTAACTTTTTTATTTTCCATAGCTATTATTATAATCAATAATTATACACGTAACGTGCATATAGATACAGATGCAGTATTTTTAGGAAATGTAGAATTAATTCATATAAAACAAATATATAAAATATTTCCGATTCTTATAATTAATATAATTTATATTTTTTTATTTTTTAAAGAAATTAAAATTTTTATTTTTGACCCATGCTTATGTGCATTATTAGGATTTTCTACAATATTTATTAATTACTTATTAATGACTTTAGTTTCTGTAACAGTAGTTGTTTGTTTTGATATCGTTGGCTCTATTATGGTAATATCTTGTATGATAGGGCCAGCTATGACTGCTATTCTCTTAACATCTAATTTATTATCTGGTTTTTTGCTATCTTTATGGATCAGTTTAATAAATACTTATTTAGGATATTTTTTAGGAATCTTATGGGATATACCAATAGCTAGTTTAATAGCTATTATTACCTTAATACATTTTTTATTAGTCTTAATTTGTGAAAAAAGAAAAGGTATAATAATGACAATTATACAAAATCATAAACAGAAAAAAAATTTATTAATGTTAAATTTATTAATTCATTTAGAAAATCATCAAAATCAACCATTTAAAAAACAATTAACTATTATACAAAAAGATTTAAAATGGAATAATAAAATTTTTAACAAATGTATAGAACAAGCTTTTAAAAATAACTATATTATTTACAATAAAAATAATCAAATAACAATTAGTATTTTTGGGACAAATTTTATCAAATCGCAACAACAAGATAATAATTTTCTTTACTTTAAAAATAAAAAATGTTAAAATTAAATTGTCCATAGATAAAAATAATACTAGAAGAATTAAAATTAAAAAAAGGGGGCTATTTTTTTGTTAAAAATTATAAAAAATAGTATTTTATTCTTCTCAGTTAGTTTAACTTGTTTATTAACCATTTTTACCGTAAACAATGCTAAAATGTCTATAAAAGCTTATGATGAGGGTTTATATTTCGATAAATTTTCACGCGCATCTAACGATAAAAAAGAAAAAATTTTATCTTTAACTCAATATTTAATAATAAAAGATAATAAAAAAGCAAAAACCGATTTTAAAGGAGCATTAGAAGAATTCTTAACTAAAGCAATCCAAGAACATTTCGGAATCCAAGAATGGGATTACGATGATCCAGATTTTTCTCAATTCGCTACGTTTGATTGTGATGCAGATTTACCAAGTACATATTACGAAAGCATATTACCTAATGAAATACAAACTTATTATACAACAAAAATCATAAAATTAATCGAACCATTAGCAAATCCTACTTATTCAGATTTAATTACAGGATTACTTACAAATACTTACATATCACAAAAAGTACAAAAAGCTATCTCAGATTTAACAGCAAAAACCGCTAAATAAAAAAATAAATTAAAATAAAATAAGCTATTTATAGTCTTAAAAAACTATAAATAGTTTTTTTTATTTTATTTTAATATAATATATTAAAATTATTAACTACCTGATATATTTAAAAAACCAACATATACACTAGAACTACCAAATCCAGAAATTTGAAATTTAAAATCATTAGCAATATCTTGAATATTATTTAATAAATCAAAAAAATTACCAGAAATAACGACCATATTAAAAGGATTTTTTATAAAACCATTCTTAATACAAAAACCTGAAGCTTGCAAACTAAATGAACCACTTATCTCATCTATACCTGCGTGACAACCTACTATAGAATTAACATAAATACCATTCTTAACGGCATATAATAATTCAGGTAAAGATTTATTCCCTGATTTTAAATAACAATTACTCATAGAAATAGAACCGTTAAAACTATTCCCTTCCGGTAACACATTAAAAATTTTAGCAGTTTGCAAATTATGAATAAAGTTATTTAAAATTCCTTTAGTAATAATATGTTTAGCTTGACAAGCGACTCCTTCATCGTCAAAAATCGGATTAAAAAAAGCTGTTGAAATAAAAGGATCATCTATAATAGTTACTTTAGGATTAGCCACTAATTTACCTTGACTATGTTGATATTTACTTAAATTACGATAAACATATAAAGCGCTAAAAATATTTTGAAAATTTGATAATAATTCCGAAAAAACTTCATTTGAAAAAACTACACGATAAAATTTAGATGGTAAAGTTTTAGCACCAATTTGATTTTCTCCTAATGTTAATATATTTTCAACATACATAGAAAGTTCAAAATCTTCAAATTTTTTAACAGGAAAAGATTTATCAACTTCTTTTTGAATTTGATTATTACCAAAAATACAATTAACTTCTAATAAAGCATAACTATTACATTGTTGTAATTTTAATCCTAAAGAATTAACTATTTTTTGACACCAAAAAATTTCACTATACAATAAATTACATTTTTTAGTAAAATACTGACTAACTAATAATTGTTGATAAAATTTTTGCAATAATTTAATTTTATGATCACAAGGTATAGAATCAAAATTAAAATTATCCTCTTTAATAGTATTATATTGTGGAGATCCTGAAAACAAAAAATCTTGTTCATGAAAATTTAAAATCCTTATTTTTTCTTTTAAACGCTTTAAAATTTTATCTATTACAACATCATCATTTAAATCATCTATTTTTTCCAAATAAATAGAATTTTTTTTATTTTTAAATAAACCATAAATAAGATAACTAGTTAAATAATTAGCTGTAAATTGTTCTATATGTCCATCTTCTAAATTAATATTAAACTTTCTTTCTTCATATATTACAATCTCTAATCCATCTAAACCTTGTAATTTACTTTTTTGAAACCATTTCTGGTAATTAATCATATCTTCACCTTTAATCAATTGCCGCTAACAAACATTTCTGTTATACGAATAGTGGGTTGCCCTAAATCTACAGGAATATCTCCTGAAATAGATCCACAATAACCTTGCGCTAATTGAACATCTTTGCCAACACGATCAATTTTCAATAAAATATCTTGTCCTTTGCCAATCAACAATACGGATAGATTAATTGCGTTTTATACAATGATTTGTATTTGTTGTCTTATTTACAATCAGCCCCCGTCCAAACCGGACAAGCAAGTTTCCCAGCATCCGGCTTTCCATAATTTACTCTCTTTCGAGAACTAATTTCTCCTCGCGGTTAATTAGCTATTTATTCCTATTGTTCTTATTCTTTCTGATATCATGTATTTGTTGATTGGTTACCTTTCGGTGACAATCTTTACACAATACTTTATTCATAATCCTTTGGCGGTGCGCATTGCGGACCGTGCCAATGTGATGAATTTGTAGTTGAGTTGTTCTGTCGCAGTGCTCACAACGTTCCGCTTTTAAACGGTCAGTTAAATGCGTGCGCCCATGGGATATAAATCTATTAATGGTAATGTCTGGGTTTCCCTTATAATTACGCATTTTCTTAATTTTGTTCCAAGAGGAAACCTCCCATGGTTCATATTGGGTTTTTCCTTTATTAAGATAAGAAATACCCCAGGTTGAACCAATTTTACATTTCTTTCGAACTCTGGCAATTGCCGTTTCCCGTTTCCTTGCTAGAGTTTTCAAACAGCTGTATTCAGCTAGATAACTTAAGTGAGTCAAAACACTTAGATTGTTAGCTAAACAAAAGTATTGGATAATTCCTCTAACAATTGTCTGATAGGTCCGGATTATTTCTAATTCGTCTCTATCTGCTAATGTTTCGTCGTGTTTCACCTTTCCCTTTTTTAACCAATTATATTTATCTCCATCTTCTTTGGCTTTCGCTTTGGGAATTTGGATTCGAACTTTACCGTTTAAGAAATTCTTGGTAGTTTTCCTTTCCCGGGTTTTATTGGTGGGGTTCACCTTAATCATATAGGATAGAAACCTCGTTCCTTTACTGGCTTTCACAATTTTGGACTTATCCTTACTAATCGTAAGGTTTAGATCTTGCTTTAGCCATTGCGTTACTTGGTCTTTGATTCTTTCTGCCTGGTTGTATTCGCCTTTAACACCGATGATAAAGTCATCAGCATAACGGATGTATTCAACTCTTGGTTTTAGATTTAGATTAATTTCACTGTCAATTCTCAGATTATGATGCTGGTGTGTTTTCCATGCCTTCTGATATTCTGGGTTACTCTTCTTAATTGACTTCCCTTCTTTAATCAGTTCTTCCATTTTCAGGTCAATGTAATGTAAATATACATTCGCTAACAAAGGGGAGATAATCCCTCCTTGGGGAGAGCCTGACAAAGATTCGTATTTGATCCCCTCTATCATGAAGCCAGCTTTTAACCACTTATTAATAGTTGAGAGCGTTTTATTCTTTTTGATAAACTGGTTTAAGGTTCTCATTAGAATCTCATGATTGATAGTTTCAAAGTAGCCTTTTAAGTCAATCTTGACTAAGTAATCAATTCCTTTAAATCTTTGTTTGACGCGTTTGATAGCACCATGACACGATTTTTTTGGTTCTAAATCCCAAACTCCATTCTGAGAAGATATTTTCGAAATAAGGAGTTAAGAGTTGTTCCAGGCATTTTTGTATCAATCTATCCTTGATGGTTGGTATGTCCAAGGGTCTGGTTTTTTTATTATCGTTAGGAATGAAGATTCTTTTAACTGGTTTGGGGTGGTAACCGTTATTGACGTATTCCCGATGGTATCTTTCTAATCTTTCTAGATTAATCCCATCGATGGTTTCCT